>JANPBV010000196.1:0-5324 GCA_031430615.1 Ignavibacteria bacterium
CAAGATAAGCGGTGAGTATGTTGTGAGAAGACCGGTGAAAAAATAATGCCAAATTCTAAAATCCAAATGTCAAAGGTGAGATGTCAAATGTGAAAAGTCAAATGATAATTAAGTATTCTAATATAACCCAAAAATAGGATTCGTGTAATTTAGTTTTTTTCGTATAATTAGTGTTGTTTTTTATTATCACTATTTCACCTTTACGCCATTTCACTATTTATTCATTGTAACACTCTCAAATTTTAGGTAATTTCCCAATTATCAACTGAAAAACCTATATTTACCAGGGAGAAAAACTTGAAAAAACGCTATTATATCGATAAAATTGCAGATTACGTCGGGCAGGAAGTTATCATTCGCGGCTGGCTTTACAATATCCGAACATCAGGAAAACTGATCTTTCCGCAGCTTAGAGACGGCACAGGCATCATTCAGGGAGTTGTATCACAGAAAGAAGTATCTGAAAAAGTTTGGGAGGATTTCAAAAAATTAACGCAGGAATCATCACTCATAGTTACCGGTACTGTTGCAAAACACCCAAAGAAAGATGAGTATGAGCTTCATGTAAAGGATATTGAAATTATTCAGATTGCCGAGCCATACCCTATCACACCGAAAGATCATGGGATAGAATTCCTTGCCGATCACAGGCATTTGTGGGTACGCTCACAAAAGCAGGCTGCAATAATTAAGATTAGAGAAGAAATTATAAAAGCATGCCGTGACTATATGTATGATAACGGCTTCACGCTTTTTGATTCACCGATATTTACCCCAAACGCAGCTGAAGGTACTACAACACTTTTTTCATCCGACTACTTTGACTTAGGTAAGGTTTACCTTGCGCAGACGGGTCAGCTTTATGCTGAAGCTGGCGCAATGGCTTTGGGGAAAGTTTATGATTTCGGTCCAACCTTCCGCGCGGAAAAATCAAAAACACGCAGGCATTTAACCGAGTTCTGGATGATAGAGCCTGAGATGGCATTTTATGATATTTATGACGATATGGATCTTATCGAGGATTTTATTGTATATATAGTAGAGCGTGTGATAACGAACAGAAAAAAAGAGCTTGCTATACTTGAGCGTGATGTATCCAAACTTGAAGCGGTTAAAAAACCGTTCCCAAGAATTACGTATGATGAGGCTGTTGAAATCATAAATAAAAAGAATGTACCGCTTATCCGCAAAAAAGCTGATGGCGGTGAAGAAGAGATCAGACCTTTCCCATGGGGTGAAGATTTTGGCGCACCTCACGAGGAAGCTGTTGTTGAAGATTACGATAGACCCGTTATGGTTTATAACTGGCCATCAGAAGCAAAGGCTTTTTATATGAAACGTGACCCGGATAATCCGAAGATAGTCCGAGGCGTTGATGTACTGGCACCCGAAGGATACGGCGAAATTGTCGGAGGCAGTGAACGTGAAGATAATCTTGAACTTCTGGAATCCAGAATTAAAGATCATAATCTGCCGATGGATGCCTTCCAGTGGTATCTGGACTTAAGAAGGTTTGGCAGTGTTCCGCACTCAGGTTTCGGCATGGGAATCGAAAGAGTAGTTTGCTGGTTATGTAAATTAGACCATGTCAGGGAATCAATTCCGTTCCCAAGGCTCATGTACAGGAATAAGCCATAAAAGGTGAGATAGCGAAATAATGAGATGGTGAAAGAATTATGGAAACAATAATTATAGACGCATATAACCTGATGCATAAGGTCACCGAGCTGAGACTGTTACTCGCCCAGTCACAGGATATCTGCGTGGATACGATGATAGAAAAGCTAAGAAGCCATTTTTGGGGTAAAGGGATAAAATGTACCTTGGTTTTTGATGGTTTTGGGCAGAATAAACATGAAAATAATATTAATGTTAAATTTTCCAAAACAGGTGTAGGACCCGATTATGGAAATGCTGATGGTTTGATAAAACACCTGATAGAAAAATCTAAAAACCCAAAGCTGATAAAGGTTGTATCATCGGATAGGGAAGTTTCATCATTTGCCAAAGAGTGCGGCTCCAGGATATTATCATCAGAGGGTTTTTGGGGCGAAGTTAAAGACAGAAGGACTGAAAGAAATGACGCTTATAGAGAATCAAAAGAAAAACCCGCAATAGTAACGCGTACAGAATTTGATTTTTTATTAAAAGAATTTACAAAGAAGTAAAAAGCGGACACTAATTTCACAAATTACATATAATACTAAAGATAAACCTCGTAAGAATTAATTATTGGATAATTTAATTTATAAGGAAGAATCCTATAAGATAATTGGCTGCTGCATGGAAGTTCACAAAATTAATAGTATAAGAATTTGTGAAAATTTGTGTAATTTGTGACTAAATTTGATTTTTAACTGATAGAATTTACAAAAAATATATATATATGCACGTAATAGAAACCCAGAATTTATCCAAGGAGTACACCACAAAATTTTCAAAACAGAAAGTTAACGCGTTGAATGAATTTACATTCAATGTTGCGCAGGGAGAGATTTTCGGGCTGCTTGGACCCACCGGCGCAGGCAAGACCACGCTGATAAAAATGTTGCTTGCCATAACATTCCCAACCAGCGGCAGCGCAAAGCTGTTTGGTACTGATGTTACAAACTACAAAGCCAAAACAAAAGTGGGGTATCTGCCTGAAAATCATAAATTTCCCAGTTATTTAACAGGTGAGCAGGTGTTAAAGTACTATGGGCAGCTCTCAGGCATGAAAGAGGGCACAGATATGAATAAGAGAATTGATGAAATGCTTGGAATGATGAACCTGACCCAATGGCGCAAAACCAAAATTAAGAAATATTCAAAAGGTATGATGCAGAAGCTTGGGTTAGCACAGTCAATGCTGAGCGACCCAGACCTGATTTTCCTTGATGAGCCTACAGATGGCGTTGACCCGATTGGCAGAAAAGAAATTCGCGATATACTGGCGCAGATAAAAACGCGCGGTAAAACAATTTTCTTAAATTCACATCTGCTTTCAGAAGTTGAAATGATATGTGACAGGGTCGCAATATTAAACAAAGGTGACTTAATTAAAGAAGGAAATGTTGATGACCTAACAAAGGCTGAAAATGTATTTGCAGTACATACTGTAGAAGCGCTTTCGATGGAAATAAAGCAAAAGGTATTAGCTATTGATAGCAATGCAGGCATTGGTGAAAAAGAGATAAACACTGAAGCCGGAATTGAAAAGTTAAACGGTATAATTGATATACTTCGCACAGGCGGTATAAGTATCCTTACCGTGAACCAGAAAACAAGTACCCTTGAGGAACTCTTCATTAACGTAATTAAAAAGGATAATACGAATTAAGGATATATATGCTGACAATAATAAAAAATACTTTTCGTGAAGCGCTGGCAAAGAAGATATTTATAGGCTATTACATTTTCTATGCCATTGTTATACTAATTATGGTTTTTCTGGTTAACATGGATTCCGTTGAAGGCGTAATGAGCCTTACCGATAGCAAAATGCTTGTTCACCAGGTTGAAACAGGATTTTTCGCCATATCGTGGAACCTGATAATATTTTTCTCGCTGATATCAACAGCATCTTTTATACCATCGATGCTTGAAAAAGGAACAATTGACCTCCTGATATCAAAGCCTATATCAAGACCAATGATATTAATATCAAAATATATCGGCGCAGTGTTATTTGTTTTTTTAAGCATGGTTTTTTTGCTCGGTTCAATTTGGCTGATACTTTCACTGAAATCAGGTTACTGGGACCCCGCATTTTTACTTTCAATTTTATGGATAACTATTGCTTTTGCTGTAATGTATAGCATTGTAGTAATTATTGGGTTAACAACTCAAAGTACTGTTGTAGCAATCCTGGTAAGTTTCTTCATGATATTTGTTCTGTGTCCCGTGCTTTCAGTAAGAGAAGCAGTTGTTTTCAGCTTAGTTACAAACGAAACGGTGAAATTTGTTTTTGATTTCCTTTATTACCTGTTTCCAAAGCCGGGTGAGTTCAGAGATATAACAAACTCGATGATAATGGGTGAAAACATTAATATGTGGAAAAGCGTAATGAATGCCGAGACCGGAGCTTTCACTGCTTCATGGTTATCGCCTATAAGCTCGGTTCTCTTCTGCTTCGTTCTGATGGCGTACTCGATATACTATTTCGCTAAGAAAGACTACTAAAAACAATTTTCAATTGGCAATTAACAATGAACAATAAAAAGCAATTATTACGAAGCATATCGTATCTTTTAATAATTGTAATTTGCTCATTGTTAATTGTTAATTGCGGTAAAAAGCTTGATCCTGACCCGCTTCCCTTAACCGTAAAGCAGAACCTTGCGCTTCTGCAATCTGATCCGCAGTTTGTGATGTACTTCAATTTCAAAAAGATGCGTGATACAAAGTTCTGGGAGCAGTTCCTTTCAGATTCTGTTTTCAGCGCGGAGCGTAATTTTGGAGGATTCCTAAGCCTCTTAAAACAGGCAGCAGGCGTAAGTATATCCAACGGAATTGATGAAATGTATTTCTCTAATTCATGGATAGGCGATAATGCAATTGTTGTAAGGGGAACATTTGACCGTAAGCGTGTGAATGATTATGTTACCGCAGATACTCTTTATACTAAAATAGATTATCCGAATGGTGTTACAGTTTATAAACAGGTTGATGCAAATCTGAATTTTTACTTTAAGGATGATTTTACTCTTTGCGCAAGCAATTACCTTAAGCAGATTGAGAATACTTTCGCACTTGTTGATACATCAAATTCGGGCTTGCTTACAAATTTTAACCTTATAAAAGAAATTGAGATGATAAAGCATAAAGAAAACCTGTGGATGATCTCAAATCAAAAATTATTCATCAGGGGGATATTTGAGAATTTTTCTGATATGAGTAAAAAGAAGAAAAACGTTATGCCCGGCGGCGGCGAAGGAAATGATTCACTGATGGCAAGTGATACAACCAAAAATGATGATACCAATGAGCTTTATTCAATATATAAAAAAATAAATGCAGTATCGTTTTCTTTAAAAATGTCAGAAGAGCTTGAAATTGTTATGCAGAACCAGTGCGAAGATAAAAATTCTGCTACCGAACTTAAAAACAGGATGGAAGCTGTTATAGCGCTTGCAAAATTATCTTCAACCTTGAGCGGTAAGAAATCCCCTGCTGTAATTAAACTTCTTGATAAGGTTGAAACAAACGTTTTTGATAATACGGTTTTAATTGAAGCTAAGCTTAATGATAAGGATATAAAAGAAATCAGACTACAAAAATTATTTTAAATAATATTTAAATAAATGCCTTTATGGCTTATAAATTATGATATCACCAATATTAAC
>JANPBV010000197.1:0-8750 GCA_031430615.1 Ignavibacteria bacterium
TATTTATGAACTTCTGCGATATTTTAGTTTCTACTTCTAACTTATCACCTCTTAGAGTAGGGTTACCAAGTGTAACAAAGCCGGGTCCTACCATTTTTAGTGATGCCGTTACTTTAGTATTAGACTTCTGGTTATCAAATACTGATTTAATTGAATATGAGTAATCTATCTGACTTGATATCTTTGGATGGAACATATTCTTCACAAATTCCGGTATAGATTTGTTTTCAAGGTCAGCATCACGGTTATCCCTTGTGAGCATTGAACCAACTGCTTCAGCTTCAAATGAGAGCTTATCCCTTAAGAAATTAAGTTTACCCTGTACACCAAACAGATAATTTGAATTAGGCGTTAATAGTTGATTAGTAGAATCTACCAGAATAGAGCCTGCTTTATCATTGGCATACAGACCTGTAAGGTAAATATGACTTTTGTCTGATTGTCCATATCCTATCCTGCCTGAATAAAGATCCCTTCTGTATGATGTATTATCAATAGGTTTCTGATTCTTTTGTGCTGTTGCGGCAATATAAAACCAGCCAGGGTTGAATTCTACATTTATGCCGGATATAGGTACTCCCTGCATGGTAAATGGTGTGTAAGATGGATATGTTGTTCCAATACCAAGTGTTTTAAAACTTGAAATGAACTTTAATACCGTATTCATCTTTCCCATAACTTTACTCTTTGCGTCACTTTCCAGTTTATCCTTTTGTTTATCAGTTAAGTTTGATAGTTCTTTCTTACCCTCTTCGAGTATCTTATCTTTCTCTTTGTTTATTCTTTCCATAATAAAATCTTTTATGGTTGATACATCAAGATTTAGCCCTATTGAGTTTATATTCTGTCTTGAAGCTGAGTTCTCACTGGAAAACAGGAATGATGTTGATATTGGCAAACCATATAGACTTACTGATGGTGTTAAGTTAAGATACCCATATCTTGGCTCTTTATCTGAGCCTGTGCCTGAACGGTTAGCTGACTCACCAAAGAGTTCACTGTTAAACGAGAACATAAACGTTTTCTTCTTTGCAGTAAGGTATGCACCACCGATATTTCCATCAAAATTTCCCTCAAGGTTTGCACCCCAGTATTTTTTCATCATACCAAGTTCTTTCGTTTTAGATATCTGTTTCATCTCACCGAAAGTGAAATCATATATTTCACTCGATGAAAGCAAATTACCGTCTAAATATGCCTCAACCTGCCAGGCGTACCTACTTCCTTCTTTAAACTGCCTGGCTGCAACAGGATACTGGTAACTAGTTGACTTAATTTTATAATTAGTGTAATAAAGCGGGTTAGATTGCATAGCGTCATACCCGGATTGCATTCCATATATATCAACTATCTTCAACTTATATATTACTGATTGTCCTTTTGCAATTGGCACAGGCGGCATCCAGGTGAAAATAGGATATATGTTCTCTGGCAGCAATGTTTGGGCATCCGTTGGGTAAACAAGCGCAACCTGTGATACAAGTAATACTTCCTGTGTAACGCAATCAGTACCAAGTATTTCGTTTGTTACTGCATTTACAACATCAACGCAGATATCATAATTACCTGTTGGTAATTGACCCATTCTGGTAATTACATCTTTGTACTTTTCATTTTTCTCGTTTATTTTAACTTTACCTACATCGCTTGTCTGTACTATTTTCGTTCCCGGCGGCAGAAGAAATGTATTACAGGATGCATCCATGACGAGTCCAATTATAGCTTCGGTTGATCTTCCGTGAAGGTAAACGCGGTAAGTTTCCTGGGTAGGGTTTACAATTGTAATTTTGAACATATCTTCTGTGAAGACCCGGTTTGGAGGTGGTTTTTTAAGTCTGACAACTACCTTACCGGCTTGTGAATATATGTTTTGTGCGAGTAAAGCTATTATAATTAATAGTATGTATTTTAGTTTTTGCATGTTTTATATGTATGACTTTCTGTTTAAATAAGTGCCGGGAGAGTTCCTCCCGACACCGAGACGGGTATCATTAATAAATATCGTAATATTGTGAAACATATTGCCTTCTAAGCATAGCAACATACTTATCATCTCTAATAAAATAAGAAGCATACTTATTATAACCATCTTCATTTCTGTCATTATATGACCAACTCATACTATGAGAGTTTGTCCCATTCTGAATCAATTTTATATGAATAACTGTATCACAAGTAACGCATGTTGTATCTGTAAATTTAAACCTGATGGAAAAAAAGAATGTATCATTACAGCATCCTATTGGGGATTTCGGAGGTAAGCGTAGACGAATTTGAATGTTCGCGCCAGCTGTCATATTAGTTCCTGTTGCAGAGTTGCTCCCCCAGATGATTTCTCTACTATGTCTTAGGAAAGGGTTAGTAGTTGTAGGGTCGGTTAATTGGCCAGCACCCATGAGAGGTATTTGTGGGGCTAGGCTAAAGAAATTACAAAAGTATCTGCTGTCTTTTAAACATTTTTGACAGACAGCATCGTTACTGCTGCTTCTGTAATCTTCAATCATCGCTACAACTTTCCTGATTCTTTTTGGTCCCGCAGTCAAATTAACTCTGAGAAACCAGTTGCCATTATAATTGCCTGGACTTTGAGGATTGAGGGAAATAACCGAGGCTGATTTCGTGAAACCGTCGCAGCAGTTAGTTGTACTAGGAGGAGGTATTATTACATTTGTACCTCCAAGTATTACTGCTTTGTCATTATAAAAACCTGAACTATTAGATAAGATTTGTAAAAACGGAGGCCATGAGGTAAAGTAATCATGAAAAGGACCTTTCACTACTGGAATATTCATAGTTATACCAAGTGCAGTCGGCGTATTCCAGTCTTGACCGAAAGACGAAGAAACTATTGGTGCGCCAAGTGAAACATAAGCATATCCATTAGGATTTGCCATCGTCGTAGGTGATGAGGAACAAAACAAACCTCCTCCACTGTTTACGAATGCTGCAATATCTCCGGCTCTTGGAACGAGATAATCATATTCAAACTGAGTTAAACCTGTACTAGTAATACTTATGTCAGTTACAACTGCAATCATAGAATAAGTACTTAGAAAAAGACAAGTCGGGATAGAGGTATTGTTGCAATATATTATTGTTCTCGGCGGCACTAATAAGGCACCAATTTGTGTCCAAAAATTTGTCACATCATCTGTAGCAAATAAACCTTTACCTCCACCTATAACTAATATCGGCCCTAATGAACGTGCAGGAGGTGTAACATTATTTAATATTCCAGTTTGAATTGCATCTCTCCATTGTATAATAGTGCCGTGACTAGTACTTCCCGTGGTACCCCCAGGTCCCGTTCTAATTCCATATTCTGTGTCCAATCCACTTAAAATTACCGGTCCGCAAAATACATTTTGCATTTGCAATAGAATCACTGACAAAAAAGCTATAGTCAGCATTGAATTTATTTTATTTATTATTGTTTTCATTTTAATATTCCTTATTTATATAATTTATTATTTTTATTAATTTGTTATTATTGAATATCCTTGCCTATTATCGTAATAAATAAAATCTGGATACCTAAACAAATTATTATCTATTGAAGTGAAATATTTTAGGTTATCTAAGGTTTTAATCTCACTGTCATTCATACTTAATATTACAGGTGGTCCGTTGGTTCTTACAATTCTTCTGTATATTAATGTATCACAGCTTTGGCATTTATCATCAGTGAATGTGAATCTTATTGCAAATTTCACTGTATCACGGCAGCAGGTTACATTAAATGAATACGGAAATGACAATTGAAAATTTACGTTCCTTCCTGTTTGCATATTAACTGGTGTAGCATTTTCCCAAATAATTCTTCTCGGATATTTTTGACTAAACGATGCTGCACCCGTAAAACCCGTCAAAGTTGGCAGAGGCGAGGTTTTAAAGACTCCCATTAAACTATCTGCAACACACATTGTGCAATTGGTATCGTTTGCTTTACTAAGGCTGAAATAGACAATCTCTGCTGTAACTTTACTTATCATCCTTGGAGCTGGTCCCGCAGTTAAGAATGCTGTCATATTATAACGTCCCCTTTTATCAACCTCTGTAATTCCAATATCCGTTACCCCATTTCGAGTCCCACCGCAGCAAATACAAGCATTTGTAATTGTGGTATCTAAATCGTCAGATTTATCAACGGAGCCCGTAGCACTAAAAAAATGTTTTTGAGCTACTAGTAAGTGAATTTGTGTTAATGATACACTTCCTGCTGTTTGCATTGAACCACTTATAGTTCCTGTACCGGGTCTAAGTATAGTAACTGGAAAAGTTAAAGCTGGATAAGTAAATGTTATTCCAACTGTAGGTGTTGAACTTATTACCGTAATATTACTTGAACTCATAACTTTTACCGGATTATATCCATGTGTAGCAGGAACAGTAATTGTTATTGTAAAATCATATTTCCCGGGTGTGCTTGTGCAAACAAGCTTCGTAAGTCTAACTACATAGCTATTTGTTGAAGTCATCTTATATGTCCACACTTCACTCTTCGTATCGCCACTGCTGATTTGCCATCCATATATTTTCCCCTCTTCAAACTTCTTTTCACTCACCGAATATTGAAAAGTTGTTGTACCAATTCTTTCCTTCTCAAAGAATGAACGGTTCTCTTTCATTGCAGATTCAGTTGATTGTTCACCTTTTAGCTCAACTATTTTTAATGAATATGGCCCGCCATTTGGAATTGGTGTCCATGCAAACAATACCGGCTTTTTGGGGTCAATTTCTTCGCCATCTGATGGAGATATTAGGGATATACTTCCCGTTTGCTGTACAGGCTGGGTAATACAGTTTTCCGAACCAACTACTTCTCCTGATTCGTTAAAAGCAGTTACACAAATTGTGTATCTGCCTTCAGGAGCATTGCCTGTTCTTAAAATTATTTCTTTATACTTTCCGTTATTGTACTTTATCTCTGCACCGGAGAAATCATTATACTTATAACTTGTTTTACCGGGTTTAATGGTAAAGACTTTAGATTTTCCTTCTATAATCAGACCGTCTTTATCCTCGGATGCCGTTCCTATCAGGTAAATTTTCATATCTTTGCCGGAAGTGTTATCCAGTGTCAGATCCCACATGTTACCAACACCCATCAGGTTTGGCGGCGGCTGTTTTAATCTTATGATGATTTCACCATTCTGCGCATGCAGATTTGTGATTGCAATTGCTGTTAAAAATAGCAATACAAGTGTTTTGTAAAATGTTTTCATTTTGTTTATTGTTATTAGTTTTTTAATTTTGCTTATTCTTTGTTCGGATTTTGGCTTGCTCCCTAATTATTTATTACGCAATGAATTTAAAAATTAAAACCACCCATTATTAGGTGCAGTCTGCCATCTATGAAGGACGTCCTGACTCACACCCCGTGCAAAAACTTCTAATCTTCCGTCTGCGTTAGAAGCTACTGCCGGTTTGCCAACAGTTCTGGCTCCCATCGAGCCAAAGCCTGACCAACTGGTGCTGTTGTTCGGTGCTGTTTGCCATGAATGCCATATAGCACGATCAGCTCCCCTGACAAAAACCTCCAATCTGCCATCAGCATTTTTGCCTACACAAGGTTGGCTGTTTATGAAGCCACCTAATGAAACCCAAGCTGTTGCCCAGCCATTGTTTGCTAATGTTTGCCATATATGCCATACTGCAGAATTCATTCCTTTAACGAACACTTCCAAGCGACCATTCTGATTTGAACCGACAACCGGGTCAGACAAAGAAATAATATTTCCCAATGGTGCTGGAGCGCTCCATCCATTGTTTACGGCTGTTTGCCAGATATGCATAACTTGTGAAGCTGGAGTTTGAGCCCCGGGAATCTGAGTAGATTGTCCCCTGAAAAAAACTTCAAGCCGACCATCTAAATTTGTGCCAATAGCAGGTGAACCAAGAATTGGAATTGAAAACGTAGCCCAATTTGACCAAGTATTAGGAGAAGTTGAAACAGGTGTTGTTTGCCAAATATGAGCTAAATAACCATTTATATTGGCAAATACTTCTAAACTACCGTTCTGGTTTCTTGCTACTGCCGGATCACCTGTGATGACACCCATTGATGCCCAACCTGACCAGAGGTTGTTTGTATTGTTAGGCACTGTCTGCCAGATATGTTTCAAAGTATTAGTATTATCACGGCAGAAAACTTCCAAACGACCATCTGTATTAGAAACTACCACGGGAGTACCAAAGAAATTTCCACCTAAAGTAGTCCATCCAGACCAACTGTTTGGTACTGCCAACTGCACACTATGCCAGATGGCATTATCTATCCCTCTGGCAAATACTTCTAATCTTCCATTTTGGTTTCTGCCAACAGCGAGATTGGAGCTTATCCCCCCTCCTAAGGTTTGAAATCCGGTAGCAGCTATAACGCCAGGATGATTGGTGTCATAATCGGGTGGAATTACAATGGAATAATGTTTGTAAGTGTGTGGAATGCCTTGACTATCGGGTGCAGCCCATGGGCGAGTAACATGTGGATTACCTAACTGATCAATTGAATTCCCTGTTGACCAAGGTTCAACATTACCGTTTATCTCTGCATCTCCGCTTTCAGTACCATAAACAGTTGCAGCAATGCATCTTTCAGGATGAGCCGGGTCGGTTTGCCAACGGGCGAATAGGCGATCTACATTCGAGTGTAATAAGAATACAAACGGGTCTCTAAAAGAAATATGTTGCCCGCCCATACTAACATAGCCATGCATATCATTATGCTGAGTCTCCAGAAGACCTCGCATTGCAGGATAACCCACGGCGGCTAATATTCCATTTTCATTAGCAATGGTAACCGGATTAGGAAAACTGGAACCAACGGATCTCTTTACTTCTCTTGGTGGGTCAGCAGGATTATTATTTACTGTATCAAAAGCATTAGTACTCCTGTAATTAATAGCTCCGGGTACGTAATAACCGGCACCGGGTCCACTGAGCCAAGGCGGACCAATTAATGAAGATGCCAATATACCAGTCCCCATGAAAGTTGGGGTAAATAGGTTTAATGTTCCGGTAGTTCCATTGCCAAGATTAGCGTTTGGAATAATTCTTGGGTCTTGTTTCCAATCCCAATAGTGCAAAGAAAGTAGCGGATTGATTTGCCTTAGCATTTCCTCCATTCTGTTCACAAGCTCTCGGTGCCAGGGGATAAATTCTGGTCCTCCATGCACATGGGTTGATTTGTGAATGTTATCCTGCTCGAACCACCAACTTACTCCCCCAGCAGGGAGTGGTATTCGTAGTCCCGGAAAAAATCTACTGTTGTTCAATTCAATTAGAGCATCCCGTAATAGTGCTCTTTCCAAGGGGTCAACTGATGCAATGTTTCTGCGAATTCCATCTCCTAATGCCATAATATTTTATTGTTTAATTTTTTGCCTACTCTATACAGTTTTCGGCTTCCCTGTTTTTGTTTTAATTGATAATTGATAATTGCTTCACACTGCCACCATAACCGCATCCTGAACAAATGAGCCGCCTTCGGGGACATCGACAGGGAAGGTTTGCGTTACATATCCCGCAAGCGAAAACTCCAGCGTTACTTCACCGTTTCATTAGATAGTTTATAATAGAGCTCCATGTTACAGTCTCGTCAATCATACCAAACTATATAGACATTCGATCCCGAAACAGCAATAGCAGAGTTGTGTGAATTGAGCGCATCAAATGTCAGCCGCTGATCTGTTTCAAAGCTTGCTCCTCTATCTATTGAGCGTTTATAATAAACTTCGAAGTTTCCTTCCCTATCGTCGGTGAATATGGTATGAACATAATTTCCACTTGCTGCAATTGAGCGGGCACCGGTATAACAGTTATATGTCAGCGCGGGGTCATTGGTAAGGCGAACTTCAGACTGCCACTGAGCATTTGATATTTGAACTGAAAAAACGAATAAAAGGATTGTAAAAAAAGTTACTCTCCCAAGTGAAAATCTGTCCGCCTGCGGCGGGATCTTTGAATTAAACATATTGCTGCTTCTATAGTTTAGTTTTTTGCTTACTCTTTACCGGATTTTCGGCTTACTCCATGAAACTTATTGAATAATTTTATTTTGTAATGTTTTTAATTATATTTTTCTCTTTCTTTCGCTTCTCTTCGTTCCGCCAAGTTCTGCTACTTCATCACTATCAACACCATAAATGCTTTTAGCTCCGGCAAGGACTCTTGTGTAATAATCACCAAGTTTTTCTTCTGATAATCTTATCTCAAGAGACTTTTGGTCCGCCTTCTCAAGTATTCGGTTATATTCATTTATCAGCATTCTGCATTCTTCTATCTGGTTACTCATTTCTGTTTTCGTAAGCGGGTTATGGTCTCCGCCATAATTAATTATCCTTTCATGCTGGGTATCCATTTTTATCATTGCTTCAAGCCTAATTTCGGCTTTCGTGACTTTTGAGGAGGGATTTCTTTTTCTTAGCGCCATTTTTCAGTTATTTTCATTGTTTTGAATGAACGTTTTAATGATTTCGATGTAAAGTTATTTGAATCGGTTATAGTTAGCAAAGAAATATTATACCTATTGTGAACAATATATTCCGTTATAATATGCATTATTATTATTATTTCGCTATATTTAGCTAAATAAAGTGAACTAATTATATATGAAAATAGATATCATACAAATTCATGCGCTTCTTGACAAAAAGGAGTTCAATAAATTCGGTGATTTTATCCGTTCACCTTATTTTAATACAGAGCCACGGTTTATAAAGTTGTATGAGTTAATTAAATTTGAGGGTGCA
>JANPBV010000198.1:0-1884 GCA_031430615.1 Ignavibacteria bacterium
ACCCGTACTCTCCGCCTTGAGAGGGCGGCGTGTTAACCAATTACACCAACGCGCCTTTAGCAATTAACAATTTGCAATTATCAATGAACAATAAACAAATATATTCTTTTATTTAATCTTTAAAAATTCAGGAAATTTACCCAATAAAAATATATTTGTGACGTTTTATTTTCGGGATATGGCAAGAAATGGCTTTATTTGTGATTTTGTGTTGATATTTCCTGCTATTTATTTGAATATCAAACATTTATAGTTATATTGCACGCAATTATTTTAAAATTTAGTAGGGGAAATCAGCATGAACAAACTATTGTTGTTCTTTATTTCAGGTTTATTTTTAATTACAACAACCTATTCTCAATCCGGTTTAAGCTCTAATAACATTTCAGTTGAACCCAGAAGCGTTTCTGTAAGTGAAATGGAAATGATTATGGGACCAGAATATTTTGGTATACTTAAAGAAAAAACTGAAGGTGAACCTCCATATTCTCCCAGATTTAATGCCCCTAATGCATGGGATATCCCTAACGTAACTTACGATAAAGGCAATTCTAATACCAATAATGCACCTGTGCTAGGACTTGGATTTGAAGGTATAACGCAGGGAGGATATATTCCTTCTGAACCAACAGTCGCAGCCGGACCGAACCATATTTTTTCTCCCGGAAATGTAAGTGTTTCAATAACTAACAAAGACGGCAGTGGAAGAACTGAAATAGCAGGAACAACATTTTTTGGTGTTCCATCTACTGAAGGAGCAATTTCTGATGCTGTATGTTGTTACGATGCTCTACGGGGAAGATTTGTTGCGCTTTGTTTTACACAAGGAACTTCGGGGAATAAGAAATGGTCTAATTTTTATCTTATGATTTCAAAAACAACAGATGCACGCGGATCATGGTGGCAGTATAAATTTGACTGGACAAAAGACGGAAGCACAGCAACATCAAACTGGGGTGATTTCCAGGAATTTGGTTATAGTGGTGATAAATTCGTGATGAGCAGTCAGCAGTTTTCTTTTAAAGGAAACTCATATAAATATCAGAAACTTAGAGTTATTGATATTAACACATTATACAGCGGGGCATCTGTTACTTACAAAGATTTTGTTAATTTTGCAGCGCCATCAGGCGGTGATATATCAAATCTTTTTGTTACTAAGCCAGGAAGAAATCTGACAGCAGGAGATAATACTATCCATTTACTTACAACAAAGTATAATGGCGGCAGCAATGTTGCATACAGAACAATTACAGGTACAGCTTCAAACCCGGTATTATCAGCAGGAACTCTTGTTGCAGTTAATTCATACGGTGCTTCAGTAAATGCAAAAGGTGGCAGCACAACAGCATCAGTTGCCGCGGGTGACTGCAGGACTCCTAATTTTATTGTTAGGAACGGCTATTTGCATATTGCCTGGCATTTTGGTATTAATTTTGGCAGCGGAACAGTAGATGCTGTAAGATATTTGAAATTAAATGTATCTACTCTTAACTCACCTGTAAAAGTTACAGATGAAACATTTGGGGCAGACGGTGTATTCTATTATTACCCCAGTTGTACTGTAGATAATCTAGGAAATTTATTCATAGGTTTTGGCAGGTCAAGTGCAACAGAGTATCCTTCATCATGGGTAAGCTCAAAACGAACCACAGATGTTTCAATAACTTCCAGTATCATTGCAAAATCAGGAACAGCAGTTACAAGTCAGTCTAGATGGGGTGATTATACCGGAATTGATATGGATGAAACTGCATCAAACTCTACTCAGTCAGTTGCGTGGTATGCGGGACAGTGGACAAAAGGCAGCAATTCATTTGGTACTTGGGTAAGCCAGATCATATTAACAAATCCCGTTGCAGCTCCCATTAGCAATGTGCCTAA
>JANPBV010000199.1:0-4280 GCA_031430615.1 Ignavibacteria bacterium
TCAGGATCATTTAATAAAGCGCCTTTGAAAAACAAAACTGCGCAGTATTCTTTAAATACATGAATAAGAACTACATTCTTTTCCTCTAAGGAGTAACAGAGACAACCCCACTTTAATTCTTCGCTGAGTCCGCAGTCAAGAATGATAATTCTCAATTTCTTCAACTCTTCCTGCCACTTTCGGGGCTTGTTAAAATACTAATCAACCTTTGGATTCATTCTACTCTTTACCATACTCTATTATTATAGTTTGCAGACATTTAATTAAACCTTATAATATCAGCATCTAAGGGTGTATACCCAAGCATACGGCTCATTGTCATAATCTGTCCTTTGTGGTGAAACTCGTGAGTTGTGACATGAGTAAATAATTCTAGTACGCTGAAGGTCATATCAGTCTTCAGCCAGAATATTTCGCCCTTAATTTTTGTGCTGTAGTAGGGGTATGAATCCAGAAAAGCAATTACAGTTTTATCAGCTTCATCAAATGCTTTTCTTACTCCATCGATATCTTTGATATTCTTTTCCTCAAAATATTCAAACTCCTGTTTGCCGGCAAAGCGTTTCAGCCAGAAAAGGTATGTGTTAGGTATGTGAAGCAGTAAACTCATAATTGTGGAATCATTGAAATCTTTTACAGGCTTTACAAGATCTTCCTGTTTGATAGAAACGCAATAATTCAGCAATTCAGATCTTGCTGAAAGTATGAGTTTGTATTGTTCTTTTAGTATCTTCAAATGTTTAATATTTTATTCGTTGTGTTCCAGTTCCTGGCAGTACACACGATCTTTAGTGTCTTTTCTACAATGTTCTTCTTGAAAAACATTGAGTCAGAAAAATTACCGCGAACTAAATGATACAGATTATTTCCCTTAACAAAGAATATCTCATTATCTGTATTAAATGCTTCAAGCTCTTTTACCACAGCCTTAGCTGGTTCTGATTCAAGATACCCAACAGTAATCTTGCATTCTTCGTGACCTTTTATCTTGATGAAAGGATAATCCTTCACAATCTTTTCCATTTCGGATCTACTGCGGATAATTACTTTGACATCATATCCCAGTGATTTTTTCAAGTCCGCTTCAATTTTTTTCTTTAATGCATTGGCTTTGGCAGGGGATTCAAACACAACATTTCCGCTCTGAATGAACGTACGCGCATTCTTAAAGCCCATAGCTTCAAACATGGCTTTTAGCTCAACCATTTTGATAATGCGGTGACCGGAAACATTAACGCCTTTTAGGAATGCGTAGTTCGTCATTTATAGTTCACCTGCTTTATTAAGAACTTCATGCTCAACTTCATCGCTTATCCTAAAACCTTTATTTTCATTTTATCAAGAAATACTTTTACAGATTTTATAATTCCTTTTTCATGTGCATAAAGTATAATACCAAGTGTTCCCGTAATTTTTAAACCATATTTTTCTGCAATTTTCCTGGCTTTAAGGTCATCAAGAATAATAATGCAATCTGGGGTTTCAATAGCTAAAGCTATCGCACTAGCTTCACCAATATCAATTTGTTGCTGAAGTACCCGAAGATTTAACGTATCGTCAGGTGATTTGATCTTGATCCACTCAGGAAGCGGTTCGCCGAATTCTTTACTTATTTCAATTGTTGTAATTATTTCGCCGTAAAGGTGCTTCAAAATTTCTAATTCGTTAATATTGGAAAGAATTATAAGGCAGCTTGTATCTGAAATGACAATCTTAGGCATTACTTAAGTCTTTTGCAAGGTCTGATGAAGGGTAATTGAATACAGAAACACCATACTTACCAAGTATTTCAGTAAATTCTCTTTTGGATAAGCCCGCAAAATCTGCCGCTTCACCCAATGAGAGCTTACCCTGTTCATACAATTTGGTTGATAAGAGCATTATTGCTTCTTTATCATCAAGAATTACAGAATCAGGTATATTTAATGTTAATGTTTTCAATTGTAGTTATTAATTGTCCCAAATATAATAATTTCTTTTTTCTTATAATAGTTCATACCACCTTAAAAATTTGCAGCTATTTTTGCTTTTTTCTTCTTCTTAGGCGGACTCTTTAGCGCAAACTCAATTCCTATATCCAGCCATTTTTGCAATTGCTTATCGCTCTTAATGCCTTCATCATCAATATATAAAAATCCCTTCATTATTCTGCCGGTGAAATCCATAACCCTTGCGTGTGGCTTGTTAAGCAGCGTTTCATAATCTTCTTCAAGGCATCTTACCATCAGCTCATTTTTGGCGATACCCACCATCATTTTATCCTTAAGCATATAACATATTCCGCCGAACATTTTCTTTTCAATAACTCCTTTTTGGGATTTAAGGAGCTTTGTTATTCTCACTGCAAGATTTTGGTTATATGGCATAAATATTATTTTTTTAAGACCTCACCCCCGCCCCCTCTCCTAAAAGGAGAGGGGAGTTGAGAAGGAATAAGCTATTTATAAAATTCTACCTTACCATCATTGACATTATACATACAGCCAACGATATCAATTTCACCCTTATCGTACATTTCTTTTAGAACCGGACTCTTTAACTTAATATTTTCTATAGCAAGTAATACGTTTTCTTTTGAAACAAGATCAACGTAACTGTAATTCTTTGAAGTCTTCTCACCATCATAAACTGTTTTTTCAACAGCGGGTTTTATTTTTGCGAGCATTTGAGTTATGTTACCTAACTGGGCATCATCAATTGTGCTTTTAATAGCGCCGCATTCTGTGTGACCCATAACCAATATCAGCTTTGCGTTTACTACTTTGCAGGAATACTCCATACTCCCAAGTATATCTTCATTCACAAAGTTACCTGCAATTCTTGAGTCAAAAACATCGCCAATGCCCTGGTCAAATGTAATCTCAGGGGCAACACGCGAATCAATACAGCTTAAAATAACAGCATAAGGATATTGTCCTTTTGCCGTTGCGTGAACCTGCTCTTGCTGATTGCGCTGAAACATTTTATTATCTAAGAACCTTGTATTTCCGTCTTTCATTAACTGCAGGGCATCTGCCGGAGTTATCTTTGACTGCGATTCTTTTGTTTGTGTTACAGCTTTATCCTGTGATAAAAGATTAACATTTGATACCGATAAAAAACAAATAACTACAATTAATGTGAATAATGCTTTGAAGTTGGATTTATTGGTTTTCATTGGATGAAGTTTAGATTAATGAAATTTTACGAAACTAAACATATGTTTATTAATTTAATAGGGGAAAAATATGATGATTTTGACCAGCCTCCAGACCTGTCAGGTTTTTAAAACCTGACAGGTCTAAATTTTTTGTAGAGACGACCCGCTGGGTCGTTTCTACAGGTGAATTTTCAATTGAAGGTCGCAGAAATGCTACAGATATGTGAGGACTAAGCCGAAGGACTGGTTTTTCAGTGGTGGGTTAATTCTTTAAGTTAATTAAACCTGCTTTAGTATTTGTAAATCCGCATTTTTTGTAGAATGCTTCCAAGTGCTCCTCATAATCAACATGAACCCACTCAATTCCTTTTACTTTGCATTCTTCAATGGCTTTCCGTACAAGTATTGTCCCTATTCTTTTTCTTCTATAATTCGGACTCATAGTGACATCCAAAACAAATGCATGTAAATATACATCAGAAACAACATTAACAAATCCAATCAGCTCATTTTCATCATAATAGCAAATGTAAAATAAACTGGTTTTAAGATAATCAAAACTTCTGGGATTAAAGTTTTTCCATGATTCTGAAAATAGTTTATTCAGTGCATCATTATCAATTTCGGGAGATATATTAAATGTCATTTTTTTTAATGGATTCCAGCATACACTGGAATAACCTTTCCTCCTTTCTTTTCTTCGTTCAGCAAGGCAAAGCAGTCCATTCGGCAAGGCAGGCAAATTATTTTAATCCGTTTTATCCGCGTCATCTGTGTTCTTATTTTCATCAACCCACTCATACACATTCACTGCAAGCGGGGGGAGGGTCACTTTGATTGAGTTATCCCAATTTTTGCTCTTAACCTGTTCTGAGGTTTTTCCGCCCATGTTGCCGACTCCCGAGCCGCCATATATATCTGCATCGCTGTTAAATATTTCTTTCCAAAAGCCTGTTTCAGGAACTCCTACTAAATAATCATTGCGTACAGTTGGTGTCATGTTAAATGTGAACAGAATTATCTCTTTCTTATCCTTTGTTGTCCGGTAAAATGAAAGCACGCTGTTCAATGCATCGGAGAAATCTACCCACTGGAAGCCACCGGATTCGAAATCAACTTCATATAATGCAGGATGGGTTTT
>JANPBV010000200.1:0-7457 GCA_031430615.1 Ignavibacteria bacterium
CACGCAGATTGACGATTCTTGGTGTTTTTATGTTTGGCATATTTATATAATATTTAATTTTTATTATTATCTGTCAGGTTTGAGAACCTGACAGGAGCATAACAGACTTTTGAAGTCTTATAATACATGTGCTCAGAATGACAATTTTTGCTTTAGTCAGATCCTCAGATCTGACACTTAAATATCATTCGTCAGGTTTGCACAAAGTGCCCCTTTGGGGAGAACCTGAGAAGAGCAGTAAAAACAATCAATTAGAATAAACTTTATCGTAATCAGAATATTCGCTTGAACCGCAATGAGGACAATTATCGTCATTACTGCATTCATCGCAATACTTCTCTTTGCATTCCGAGCATGTATGTACTACAAAAAAGTTTGAGCTTAATGCTTTTTCCGCTTCACGACCACAATTAGGACAAGATTTTAAATCACTCATATTTTTACTTTCATAAAATTAAATTTATAATCAATTATAGTATTATTTATTGCTTCTACAATCTTTTGCTTCAGTCAGATCCTCAGATCTGACACTTAAATATCATCAGTCAGGTTTGCACAAAGTGTCCATTAGGAGAGAACCCGAAGTGAACAGTAAAATTTAATAATTTTCCCTCTATGTCCTCCATGCCTCAGTGTTAGAAATAAATCTCCCCTCCCGCGTTAAGAGAGGGGAGAAATTCGCCGGGCATTTTGTGAGCCACGGCTTATCACGCGCGCAAGAGGAAAACTTTTCAATAATTAATGAGCAATGAATAATGAGTAATTATCAAATCTCACGTTTGACATTTCACGTTTGACATTTCACGTTTCATGCTTCATTAGAATACAATACTTCATTTCCATAGACTAAGTAGCTTGCGGTAAAATTATTTTTGTCATCTTTATATTCAGCCAGGCATAGTGTTATTCCATCAATCATTGATACTTTGTAAATAGCATCTTCTCTTGGTATTCCGCCGTTCATAGTTTTATCAAGTATTTTTCTTAGTCCCACAGGCAAATTCTCCCAGTTTTTGGTAATTCTTTTCAAATCAGCTTTAGCTTCTAATTGCTGCATTAAATCGAATAGCTTTTCCAGTCTGCTCTTCATTCATTATTGAAATGCTAGTTTTGCTTTATTGCAGCGAGTATAATAAAACATTTATGCCATTGTCAAAGAGCGAAAATGGCATATGTGAATGCCGTATTTAAGGGATATTGCTCTTTTCTGCTTATAATTAAGGTATTTAGCCAAACATGTGAATTCTGAAAATGGGAAATTTATTTTTTTTAGTCTGCTTTTACTCCTATTTGATTCGGAGAATCATCAATACATAGGAACAAAAGGGTGATTTTGGGTGTATTGGATATGAAGAGATTGAAACTATTTCGCCTCATCCCCCGCCCCTTCTCCTAATAGGAGAAGGGGTGTAAGATATTGTGGACAAATCAAATTTGTTGGAGTTATTGTTCCCCTCTCCTCACAGGAGAGGGATTAAGGGTGAGGTCAAAATCTCGCATTTTTTCATTGAAAATTCATAAATTTAAAACTATATTAATGGTTCGTATGACAAATAGAAACCTCGTTTCAATGGCAGTAATAGCATTATTATTTGCTGTTTCTGTGGTATATTCACAAAAATATGAGGCATCAACTGTATTAAAAGAAAAGTTCACGGATAAAAACGGGCTGCCTTTAACCGGCAAAGGTGTGGTAATTGGCGATGTTGATTCAGGCGTTGATGTTTTCCACCCGATGTTCTTTTTTGCTGATGGCGGCGATTTCACATTTGTTGATGTAAACGGTGACGGCAAGTTAACTGTTGGCGAAGATGGTATTGATAAAAATGGCGATGGCAAGATTGAGCAATCAGAAATTCTGCGCTACCAGGAAATTACCGATAACACATGGGGTATGCTAAGCGCTATGGGTCAGGAAAAGAGCAAGTACAACCCTGAATTTGATTTTTTATATATTGATGTAAACGGAAATAAGAAAAGAGATTTCGGTCCTAAAGCGGGATTTTCGGAAACTGACCCGACATACGGCGAGCAGTTCTTCATAGCAATTGATGGCAACAAAAATGGTAAGATAGAAGCCGGCGAAAAACTGGTTGGGCTTAAAACCTCAAAGTTCAGAGCCGTAAGACAGCGTGATAATGTTATCAGAAGGCGTGGAGTTGATCTTATCTACACTGAAGATGATGAGAACGGCCACGGGACAGGTGTTTCGGGATTAATTATAGGCGGGCATTACGGTGTGCAGAAAATACACGGTATCGCTCCCGATGCTGAGATGATAATTTCAAGCATTCATTACGATTACACTCCCCGTTTTGTGAGGAACTTCCCAGACTTAATTGGATTTTTGAAGGATGAAAAAGTTAATATAATGCTTTTTGAAGATGGCGAGTGGATGTGGGAATTTATGGACGGCTCTTCACCTGAAGAAGAAATGGTTAACCAGATGGCAAGGGACGGCGTAACTATAATAGGAGGCTCGGGAAATATGACAGGCGGTAACATGGTTTTAATTGATACAGTAAAAGCGGGTAAAAATTACACATATACAATAAGCTGCTCAGGCAAACCTGAAAAAGATTTCCCAAGGAATGACGGTGTATTCTTCAGCTTTTTATGGCGCGATGAAGCAAGTAAAATAAAGTTCACAGTAGAAACTCCCGACGGGAAAACTACCGATGAACTTACAGATGGCAGCGGAATTTTAAAAGTCGGTTCATACAATATTTTCTACAGCCGTGTGGTATCACCCAAAGGTACAGTGATGATGAAATTCGGCGCATCTACACAGGATTCAGATATAGTAAGAGGAAAGTTCAAAATAAAAGTAACAAGCGATAAAGACCAGGAAATACGGGGATACGTTGTTGATGTAACGCAGTCATGGAGCGGTAACGCAAGATGGGTGAACAGTAATGCTATCACAGATGTATCTAACATATGCTTCCCATCAACTGCCGATAGCTGCATGGCAATTGGGGCTTATGTATTTAACATGGGATGGATGGATGTAGTTGGCGATCTTTGCACATACAGCAGCAGAGGTTATAATATTACCGGTAAGCTTGGAGTTGATATTACAGGTCCGGGTCACTCAACTTTCAGTACGCAAAAAGATAATTCATACCAGATATTCAGCGGAACAAGTTCAGCGGCGCCCCATGTAGTTGGAGCAGCAGCTTTGTTACTGCAATATGATCCTACTTTGACGCATGAAAAAGTTAGAATGATACTTCTTAACACCGCAAAGAAAGATAATTTTACAGGTAACCTGCCAAACGGTGAATGGGGCTATGGTAAGCTTGATATTGAAAATGCTGTAAGGTATTTAATGACAAACGGAAATTAGAAACAAAATGTCAAATGACAAAGCTCAAATGACAAAAAACATAATAAAGATAATAAAAATTAATCAATAAATATAATTTCAATTTAAGTAATGAGAAAAAACAAAAAAGAAGAGCATAGCGCGTATAAAACGCTGCAGATGACTCAGAAGCAGGCGCAGCAGAGGAAAAAGAAAGTTGATCCTTTAAAAATAAGAGGTATTAAGTTTATAGATTATAAAGATACCCGTTTACTCGCAAGGTTTGTAAACGAGCAGGGTAAAATTTTACCTGCTAGAATTACAGGCATCAGCGCAAAAATGCAGAGACAGCTTACTGAGTCAATCAAAAGAGCGCGTCAGATTGCATTAATGCCATACGTTAGCGAAGAATTCAGACCGTAAGAGGTTTTTAATTTTGAATTTACGAAAAAGCTTGTTCCAGAATTTGGAGCGGGCTTTTTTTATTTGAGATTTATTACCTTCTTACCTACGCTTAATAAGGCAAGCAAACATGTCACCCTTACGGGGTTACGATATTGTGGTATTCCAAATAATATAAGCATTTCGGTTATAAGGGAATCCCACATTGTTGACACTACGACTGCTCCTGTAGTTTAGTCACCAACTATAAAATGGCTTATAAATAAAGATAATTTATATTAATTTGATAATATGATAAAAAGAAATTGGTTTAAAATAGTAATATTCCTTCTGCTTGGTATTCAGTCATCTTATGCGCAGCAGGAATTTGTAATTGGCGAATTCACCGTTCAGAAAATACTTGATGGAGATACCTTCCGTTTTGAGGGGCTTGATAAATCAACCCGCTTAATGGGAATTGATACAGAGGAAACATGGAAGGATGCTGAGGCTGAAATGAAAGTAAACGATGTATCAGGCTTCTGGCTTGATTATTATGCCCAAAAAAAAGACTCCTCAGGTAAGCCTGCTAAAATTGAATCACCTTTTGGATACGCTACCTGGCAATGGACAAAGGAACTGTTCAAAGATGTAGTAAAAGTAAGGCTTGAAGTAGATGATTTCAAAAGAGTGATAGATATGTTTAACCGGTATTTATTATATATTATAGCAATAAAGGAAGATGGCACTGAATTTAATTATAATATAGAGAGTGTTAAACAGGGATACTCTCCATATTTCATCAAATACGGTTATGTTGCAAGGTTTGATAAGGAATTTAAATCCGCGCAGGAATACGCGCAAAAGAACAAGCTTGGCATCTGGAGCGGAAAGGAACTTTGTTACCCGGATTATTCTGAAAGGCTTGATTGGTGGAATAAACGCGGCGACCAGATAAAACGGTTTGAAACTGAATATGCAGGCAAGCCCGGTTATTACAGTATGCTTGATGTAAGCGATTATAAAAAAATGTCAACGCATGTTGGTGATACTGTTACAGTATTCGGCAATATCTCACGGGTAATTACTGATAATAATCCACGGTTAGCTAAGATTGAAATTAATGATGATGATACAATTGATCTTGTGTTTTTTAAAAAACATTTTAACTTGTTAGATGAGCTTAATCTTAATAATCCAAAAGGATATTACTTTTATATTAAAGGTCAGTTAACCGAATACAAAGGCAAGAAGCAGATAATAATTGATGATAAAAACCAGGTTTGGGAAGAGTAAGTTTATTTCATGTAAGCATTGACCACGTCTGAGCCGGGCATACACAGTCAATGCACTCCAAAAAAGGCGTAAAAGAAAAAAAAGCAAGTATGTTCATAGATACACACGCACATTTAAATTATCCTGATATACTAAAAAACCTTGATGATGTCTTAAAACGCGCTGAAGATTCAGGTGTTACTGAAATTATTATTCCCGCGACCACTTACAGAAGCTCACTCGAAATTGTTGAATTGGTCCAAAAGCATAAAATACTCTATGCTGCAGTTGGCATTCACCCCACTGAACTAAAAGATTTTGAAGAATCACATTTGCCCTTTATTGAGGAACTTACAAAAGAAAAGAAAGTTGTTGCCATTGGTGAAATAGGACTTGATTACTATTGGGAACCATATGATAAAGAATTACAGGAAGCGGTGATACGCGAGCAGTTCAGAATTGCCAAGCGGTGTGGGCTGCCAGTGATAATCCATAACAGGAATTCTACCCAAGACCTGATGGAGATTGTAAGTGAAGAATATGATAACGGTAAGTTAAAAGGGCAGTTCCATTCTTTTAGCGGCGGTATTCAAGAGGCAAAGGAATGTGTAGAAATGGGATTTTATATATCATTCACGGGAAATATTACCTACAAGCCAAATGATGGTACTTACTTAGCATATGAAATTGTAAAAAGCACTGATGCATCTCACCTGTTACTTGAAACTGATACACCTTACCTGCCGCCTGTGCCCTATCGCGGAAAGCAGAATGAGCCTTCATACATTAAACATACAGCCGTAAAATTAGCAGACTTAAAGGGTATGTCGGTTGAAGAATTTGGCATGATAACATCTGAAAATGCGAGAAGATTGTTTGGAATTTGAATCTTTTTCTTGGATTGCATCGACTGTGACGATGCATGCACTGACTTAGTCAGCGCACTACAAAATGTCAATTAACGGATTCGTGTATTGTTGTTGGTCAACATAAAGTCCTTCGGCCACGTCAAAGCCGGGCAGGCAAGACCAACAAAGGGGTATAATGATGTTTTTCTTGGATTGCATCGACTGTGTCGATGCATGCACTGACTTAGTCAGCGCATTCCAAAGAAATGCAGGCAACTCCGTAATTATTAACTAAACATTAACATCCCTAACGATAAAAAAATATATTTAATGTAAAATTAATATTTACTTAACTCAAAACTGTTAATTTTGAGTATTCAACATTTAGGGAACATGGAATACACAGAGTTTTTAAAACTTCCGGAAATTGAGGGTAAGTTTAAGTCAATGCTTAATGAGCAGCATGACTATTACATGACAAAGCGGTTTGTCAAGAACTTTGATAAAGAACACCGTGAATTAATGAGTATTAAAATGGCATTTATAACTACTGACCTTTACTTTACTGATATGCATAAAGAAAAAAACAGCATATAACGGAAAATAAAAAAGCCCGTCAATTTAATTGACGGGCTTTAGGCATTATAAATTAATTAATTTCCCGAAGGGATTGTTTTTCTAAAATCATCCTGACCAGCTATATTAAGTCTAACTTTAAGTGTCATCCAGAATCCATAAGGTGAACCGGGTATTCTATCCCCTACTTTTACTGGTTGAAAAATTCCATAAACTCTTACGTTATTATTTTCACCAGCAGCTTTTCTGCCCTGTAAATAAAAACCATAAACTGGTTTTGAAGTATCTCCATTGTTAAAATAATTCCAGGCACCACTTCCATAAGTATCTTCCTGTGTAAAGTCTAAAGAATCTAAAGTTCCTCCGGGTTGTAATACAGTAACAGTATCAATACCTCCATCAGAAAAGAATCTGTAAAATCTTGCTTGATATCCCGGGGCAAGTTTATCCAAAATACCAGAACGTAGGAAGAAGTTAATCCCGATTGAATCGGTACCTCCAGCTAAGCCAACATCTCTGCTTGATGAAGTGGATGTTGTATTATATCCATCAAGCAAATTTAAACCAGCAAAACTGGAACCGAAAGCACTATCTTCTTCAATATACAAGCTATCAAATGATTTTACATTGGGGTTTAGCACTGGATCATTATTAACAAGACCAGCATCATCACAGCCGTTTAATATAGAAAAACTTAACCCAACAGCTATAATAAAAGCTATTAAATACTTAAATTTTGTTGAAAAAAGCATATATTCTCCTTTATTTATTTTTCTCAAAAATTTTTAATTGATAATACTAATAATACTGTATTAGAGTTCAAACTTCAATCCTGTATATATGTTAATTGTAGAAGTGGTGATTTTCTTCACAGTTTCGTTATTTCCAAGGTTATTAAGTCCGCCATACTCATAATTACTGCCAAGCAATACACCCATATATTTATTGAACATATATGCAAACTGAAGCTCAGCGGTTAAGCCAAGATCAAAGTTTTTAACTTTATAAGCTGGGTTAACATCCTGTGACATAAGCAGCCCGAAATATGGACCAAAATTACCTTCAACTCT
>JANPBV010000201.1:0-3151 GCA_031430615.1 Ignavibacteria bacterium
ACAAATGTTTCGTGTATGCTGTGCGGAGGATATGATGTTGTAGATTATATTTCAAACAAGCTTGATATTGGGCTTGGTGAAACAACTACCGATGGTAAGTTTACTTTAATAGAAGCTGAGTGCCTTGGAAGCTGCGGTACCGCGCCAATGATGCAGGTAAACAATTATTACGAAGAGAACCTTTCAAAAGATAAAATAGACAGCATTTTAGAAAAACTTTCAAAAAGCTAAAAGACCAATAAAACTATATGTCTGAGTTCCAGCCTATCATACTGAAAAATATTCCTGATTATCACAACATCGAAGTCTACACGAAAAACGGTGGCTATGGCGCTTTCAAAAAAGCGCTTAAAATGACACCAGAAGCGATAATTGAAGAGGTTAAAAGATCAGGTTTACGCGGAAGAGGCGGAGCATGCTTCCCCACTGGTATGAAATGGTCATTCATGCCGCAAAAGACAGATAAGCCTAAATATCTATGCGCAAATGGTGATGAATCAGAGCCGGCAAGTTTTAAGGATAGAGAAATATTCGAAAAAAACCCACACCAGTTCTTAGAAGGCACATTGATAGCCTGCCTGGCAATGGGAATAAAGACAGCATACATCTATATCCGCGGTGAATACTATCCATGGATAGTAATGATGCAAAAAGCTCTTGATGATGCGTATGCAAAGGGTTTTGTTGGCAAAAATATTTTAGGTTCAAACTTTTCTACTGAAGTTTATATTCATAGAGGAGCAGGCGCTTACATTTGCGGTGAAGAAACTGCCCTGTTAAATTCCATCGAAGGTAAACGCGGAATGCCAAGATTTAAACCGCCCTTCCCTGCTAACTATGGTTTATGGGGATGCCCGACAACTATTAATAATATTGAAACATTAGCCAACATCCCGCCAATTATTGATAATGGAGGCGAGTGGTTCAGCAAAATAGGTGAACCAAAACATGCAGGTTCATTATTATACGGTTTAAGCGGTCATATTAACAAACCGGGTATCTATGAGTTACCATCAGGCACATTATTAACTGATTTGATCTACAAATACGGCGGCGGAGTTAAAGATAACAAAGCAATTAAAATGATAATCCCCGGCGGGTCATCTATGCCCCCGTTAACAGGTGATGAAATTGAAGGCTTGCAGATGGATAACGAACATTTAAAATCTGTGAATTCATATATTGGTACCGGCGGAATAGTAGTAATGAACGAAGATACGGATGTAGTAAAAGTTATTAAACGTATCACAAAATTCTATTATCATGAATCATGCGGTCAATGTACCCCATGCCGTGAAGGCTGCGGCTGGATGCTGAGAATTCTTGAAAGAATTGATAATGGTATGGGCAGAAATGAAGATATTGAATTATTAAGAGATGTGGCTAATAATATAGAAGGCAACACTATTTGCGCTTTCGGTGAAGCGGCAGCATGGCCCGTAAAATGGGCTATTAAGAAGTTTTTACCTGACTTTGAGAAGAAAGTTAAAGATTCCGTTGAACTCCCTATAGCGAATAAGGTTCACTCTTTAAGGTTAACCCATCAAGAGTAGACGTTTTTTGTAATTTTAGAGCAAAATTCGCCCTTGTGAATTTTCTAACGTAAATCTGGTATTGTTTTTTCAAACTAATTCGTAAATATTGCGATTAATGTAAGTATTTATCATAGTTAACCGATTAGTATTAATCATTTTTATATAATAAAATTTTAGGTTCGTAATAAAAACTAAAAAAAAACGGAGTCAACAACAATGGATCAAACTTCTGCTAATGTAAAAACGGCACAAAACAGTGGTTCTTCACAACTTTTCGGCAGCAATTTTAAAAAAGATAATCTGGATAAAAGAGTTCAGGAACTTCTTAAACAGTCTACCGAGTATCATGAGTTAAAACAATATATTATTAACAGGGGCGTCAATGCAATACAGGCTGATGGAGTAGCAGGAAGATTCGCTCCGGCAATACCATCTCTTATTGCGCTTTTGCTTTCAGTATTTATTGATGTTGGTAATGTTCCGTTTCTTGGAAAAATTGCGCAGACACTTGCTAATACAGTATTCCCGGGAAGTGTTACTTTGAACAAAGGCGTTGAACCAGTTGCATTATGGTGGATGCCTTTTATTGTTTATGCATTATTCGTTTTACTTGCAGAGTTATCCTACAGAAAGCTTATGAAGGAAGTTTCTACAAAAGGCTGCTCACAGGAAATTATTGAAAGGATAACAAACAGGTATTCTACAATTGTTGATGGTGTAGGAACAGCTTTACCGTTACTTGGCGCGGCTATTCTGCTTATTTCAATTAAAGAAGGTCCAATAGTATTTCTTGGATTTTCAGTTCCATTTGAAATTAAATCAATCGTAATTCTTGCGGTTGCAAAATTATTCGAGACAGTATTTGATTCACAGGGATTAAAGTTTGCTGAATTACGTGAAGAGCTTAATGATCTCGAAAAAGAATATTTCTCAGAACGTGAAGATATTCATCAGAGAGCAATATTACAGCAGTTACACGATGGATTCAAGGGTACCAGCGCTTCAACAGGACCGGGATACGAAAAGTTCTCGAAAGAGGAAGCAGCAGAAATTCAAAATTCACTTAAGAAAGCAGCGGAATTCGGCGAAAATATTGCAAAGAATGTTGTTATCATGAAGAATGCTATTGCTGAGATGAGCAAAACCAATGTTCATGATTCTGAGCTGTTAAAAGAGTTACAGAATACAAGCCAGTCTTTAACCACTGCTTTAGCAGCAGCTTCACAGACAGCTGAATATTCACAGGCTATGAAGAATAATCTTGAAGCTATGCGTAATTTGATGAAAGAAATGGATAATATAAAATATCCTGATGATAAACTTTTAAAAGAATTACAGATAACTTCACATATGTTAACTGAAACAGTTAATTCATTTAAGGATGCAGGAGCTATTAAAGGATTGGATAATCTTGCGTATTTAGCAGGGAAAAGAGCACAGTAAGAATAACTACTGAGCAGGGAGAAATAACTTAAATGAAAAAACAAAAAGACGTAAAATTTATAATATACCAGGCTTTATACATATTTGTAGTGTGTGTAATAGCCATCAAGGGCGCTAACCTTGATCTGACCCAGGTAGTGGAAGATGACGGTAAGCCGAAGGCTGAAATAACA
>JANPBV010000202.1:0-1761 GCA_031430615.1 Ignavibacteria bacterium
GGCCTAATTTTGAAAACAGCTGATGCAGGGCTTACATGGGCTATAGTTCCTTTCTCACCTGCTACAGTTCAGATTAATTCAGTTTGTTTTATTAATGCTAGCACTGGTTGGTTTGCCGGCAAAGGAGGTGTGCTTTATAAAACTGTTAACGCTGCAGGCACATGGCTGCCGGAAAGCACAAACACAAGCCTTAACTTAAACTGCTTATCCTTTAACAGCTTAATGCGCGGCACGGCAGTTGGTGAAAAAGGCATTATATTAAATACCACCAACGGTGGGTCAACATGGAGCTCACAAATATACAGCCCGGCTAAAAATCTGAAGGGTGTCCATAGAGTAAGCAATGTTCTTGCCTACATTGTGGGTGAGGGGATTATAATCCGTGAAAACATTGGTATAAATACTACAATCAAATCAGATAACGCAAAAACTTATAATGCGGTTGACCCATCGCCATACATATCGGGAATTGCGGTTGGAAACTCAGGCGACGCGGTATATGTTAACACACAGCTTTGTGATGACTGTAACAGCAGCTTAAAAGGCAGCCATGATGTTATATTTCTTCCGCCAAACCTTGCTGATGAAAACTCTAACTGGAAAATCAGGTTAAGGATTTATAACGATGCATCCTATGATTTTCAGAAGTTATTAAGGGTTGTTACCCCCGGTTTACAGATGGATAACAGTGTGTTTACAGGATGGACTCAAAATGATAATTCTAATACTCAGAGTTATTTAGCAAGTGATAACAATCTCAGCTATCATACGCTTACCAATTCTTCTCAAACAGATCCAAACAGCAACGATATTGATGTAGTTACTCTTGATATGATGAGTAGGCAAACTGGGTATGTTGAGCTTTTATTAACACCAAATGATAACAACACATTTAATACTGGGAAAGTTGAATTCTATTTTGGGAGAATTGTAACCTCTATTACACAGGATACATCGTTTTGTTATAAAGTAACTTATAATTTGGGCGAGTAAACAGTGGAGTAAACTGGTGATTTGAGTAATCTAATAGGTTTACAATATACACGGCCGCCTGCCAGACCTGAAAACTTAATATACAGGGAACGCCTGTGTTCCCTGCTTGAGTCAAATAAAAATAAGACCCTATCCATAATTAATGCCTCAGCGGGCTATGGAAAAACTGTTCTGCTTTCTGAATACATCAGTAGCAATCCTGCCAAACACGCCTGGCTTACAATTCCCTCAAATGTTTCAGGTCCTGCTCATTTCATTTTATATTTAATTCACTCCGTAAAAAGCGCTTATCCTGAATTTGGTGAAAATTTGCTTAAATACTTGGAAGGCTTTTCAAGTAATTGGACTAAAAATAATATTATTGAGCTTGTTACAATTTTTTTAAATGAAGTTGTAAATTCAATAGACTCCGGCTTAACTCTTATTATTGATGACTTTCAGAATCTTGAAAACGAAAGCAACAAAGAATGGATTAATATTTTATTTGACGAAATCTTTGCTTCGGTTCCTGAAAATCTCAAATTTATAATTTCTACAAGGCAAAATCTTCCATTTAAGATCTCAAGGCTTGAATCAAAAAGGCAGCTTTTAAAATTATCAACTGCTGATTTGTATTTTGACCAGGATGAGACAAGAAAACTAGCTAAGGAAGTTTACAACATTGAAAATATTGAACGAATTGAAGAATTATTAAAGCACACTAACGGGTGGATTACAGCGATGCATATGCTGTTGCAATCAATGCATATTTTACTAAATGCGAAGTTT
>JANPBV010000203.1:0-2034 GCA_031430615.1 Ignavibacteria bacterium
CATATCTTATCAGCGAAAAATTGCCATCGCCAATGGGCGCGAACCTATCGGCATACAGCAAAAAAACAGATGCTGAAGCAAATCAGAAGCAGTATGGCGGAGAACTGAAAACATGGAATGAGCTTTTGGTTAAGTTTAAAGTCAGATAGATGAGTGTTTTGAGTGTGATAGAGTAAAATTAAAATGAATAAATTAACATACATACTGATTATCCTTATAATAATGGCTCTGAATAGTTTAGGAAAAGACATTATTGTCAAACCAGGGGAAAGTATTAAGTCCGCAGTTGAAAAGTCAGTTAAAGGTGATAGAATAATTGTTAAAGAAGGCTTGTACAAAGAATCTGAGATACTTATAGATAAACCGATTGAACTTATAGGCGAAGGATACCCTACAATTGACGGTTTTTCAAAAGGAGAAATAATAATAATACATTCAGATAGTGTTATAGTAAAAGGTTTTTATGTAAATAATTCCGGTTACAGCGGAATGAGGGATTACGCTGCAATACGGGTTGAAAATTCATCATTCTGCACAATTCAGGCAAACAGGCTTATCAATAATTATTTCGGAATATACCTTGCAAACTCAACTTACTGCACAGTATTATATAATGAAGCAACAAGCAATGCTATAACAGAAAGCTCATCCGGCAACGGAATCCACTTATGGAAATGCAATAATATATTAGTTAAGAATAATACAATAACGGGTCACAGGGACGGGATTTATTTTGAGTTTGTGACACTCAGCAAAGTAATAAATAATTCAAGCTTTAAAAATGTGAGGTATGGTTTGCACTTCATGTTCAGTAATGACGATGAATATGAGAATAATGTATTTGCGGATAATGGCGCAGGTGTTGCGGTGATGTACACAAAAAACGTTAAGATGATAAATAACCGGTTTGAATTTAACCGCGGCTCAAATTCATATGGCTTATTGTTAAAAGAAATTACAGACAGCAAAATATCGGGGAATACATTTACCGGCAATACTGTCGGGATATACTCCGAAGGCGGAACAAGGCTTTCAATTGATAAGAATGATTTTACCGCAAACGGTTACGCTTGCAGGATACTTGGCAATTGTACAGATGATACTATCAGGGCAAATAATTTTACGGCAAATACGTTTGATGTTACAACGAACAGCTCCCGGAATGAAAATCTGTTCACAGGGAATTACTGGGATAAATATAAAGGGTATGATTTGGATAAAGACGGAACAGGTGATGTTCCCTTCAGACCTGTTAGCTTATTCAGCAAAATAGTTGAAGAAACCCCCGAGGCGGTATTTTTGCTCAGGAGTTTTGTTGCTGAATTACTTGATATGGCGGAGCGTGTTGTGCCTGTGTTTACGCCGGAATCGCTGATAGATGAGACGCCGAAGATGGAGAGAGTGAATTGAATAATGAGTAATGAACAATGAGTAATGAATAATAAAATGATAAAGATAGAAAATTTAAAGAAAAAGTTTGATAAGAATGAGGCGCTGAAGGGTGTATCCTTAGAGCTTGGTGAAGGTAAAGTAATTGCCATTATGGGTCCAAACGGCTCAGGGAAAACTACACTATTAAAATGCATACTTGGGCTTGTTAAGGCGGATTCAGGCAGTATCTATGTGAATGAATTTCATGTGAACGGAAACTCCGAATACAGGAAACATATTGGTTATATGCCACAGTATTCATGCTTCCCCGAAAACCTGAAGGTAAAGGAAGTAATGTCTATGATAAAGGATATCAGGGGTAACCACTGCGCGTATGATGAAGAGCTGATTAGGTTATTGAAAGTTGAAGATATGAATGATAAGCAAATTGGCTCGCTCTCAGGAGGAATGAAGCAGAGGGTAAGCAGCGCGGCAGCATTTTTATTTGGCGGCGAAATAATAATACTTGATGAACCTACAGCAGGGCTTGACCCGGTATCAAGTGAAATTGTTAAGAACAAAATAATTGCCGAAAAAGAAAAAGGAAAACTTGTTATTATAACATCGCATATTGTAAGCGAAGTAGAATCACTTGCAGACAGG
>JANPBV010000204.1:0-2972 GCA_031430615.1 Ignavibacteria bacterium
GTTTAGTATAAGTAAAGATCAGTATCAAAACAAAACAAGGGGGCATGCCCCCTTGTTCATAATTTATCCAATACAAAAAAACGGCTACTTTACTATTACCATTTTCCTTGTTTCATTGAATCCATTTGTAAACAATCTATAAAAATATACTCCGCTGGTTAAGTTAGAGCCGTCAAACTGCGCTGTATAAGAACCCGCTTCCTGACTTTGGTTAACAATTGACCTTAACTCCTTACCAAGAATATCATAAACCGCTAATTTCACATATCCATCCTTTACAATATCATATTTAATTATTGTAACCGGATTGAACGGATTAGGATAATTTTGCTGAAGTGAAAATTCGGCAGGAACCTGATTATTATAGTTTATCAATCCAAGGGGAACATCCGTTTGCCAAACACCTCTGCCATGGGTGCCAATTCTGAGTTTGTTAGTTGCCTGGTGAAAATCAAGATGCATAGCAACTGTATTAGGCAAACCATCAGTTAATTCAACCCACGATGCGCCGTAATTACTTGTGAAAAATACGCCAACATCCATAGCAGCATAATAAATGCTGGTTGCAACCCCCGGGTAGTATATCAGCGCATCATTTACGGGTGAGTCAGGCAGGTTGCCGCTGATATTTATCCATGATGACGCGCCATTTGTTGTTTTATAAATTTTGCCTGCTCCAAAACCTGAAAATGTTATAACAGCAACATTAGCTGAATCAGGATGAACATACACACTGGTAATAGTTCTGCCCGGTAATCCGGTTGTTACTGAGGCGAATGTTATCCCACCATCAGTAGATTTGTAAATTGTTGCACCAGAAGTGGCATATAATAAATCTGGATTAGTACGGCTGATAGCCATTTCTCTTATTGTACCACTTGTCCCGGAGGATATTGGCGTCCATATTACTCCCCAGGTTGTAGTTTTAAATATTTGCTGCCTTGCAGTAAAAAAGATTTCTGAAGTTGTTGGATGAGAAATAAGCGGTCCTACCCATGAGCCGGAACCTGTCAGACCGTTTGTAGCGCCAACCCAGGAATTTCCTCCGTCATTAGAGCGTCTTACACCGTTATTTTGTGTTTCGCCAAGCATAAAAAGAGGGTTTTGAGATTGGAAACAAACTTCACCACCATCACCGCCAAAAGCAGCTGCCCAGTTTGATGTACCTAATGTTCTTTGTGTTCCGTTATCCTGCGTGCCTCCCAATACATGATTTACATTTGAGGGGTCTGATGCTATTCTGTAGAATTGGGTTAATGTTAAACTCGAGTTCAAGTTTTGCCATGTAGTTCCTCTATCGCTTGATTTCCACACTCCGCCATCGTTAACTGCAATTAATTCATTTGAGTTTATAGGATTGAAATCCATGTTATGCTGATCTACATGTACTGAACCACCTGAGTATCCATTAGTTATATTCTCAAAACTTGTACCTCCATTTGTTGTCCTCCAAATATCAATCGAGCCAACATAAGCAAAGTTTGGGTCAAACGGATTAACTTGCATATAAAAATCATACCATGCCTGCCCGCCGTTAAAATCAGTTCCAATAGCAACTTGTGTAAAATTAGTACCTGAGTTAGTTGATTTAAAAGTTGTAATTGTACTGCCTGAATATACCGCGCAATATAGAACTGAAGGTGTATTCCTGCAAATTGCGATGTGATTCCTTGTTCCCATAGATAATGTTGTATTTGAATTGAATGTTACACCACCATCAGTTGAAACTCTATATCCGGTACCGCTGCCAGTAATATATGCATTAGTTCCGTTTGGAGAAAATACAATATCATCACACCTGCCACCAACTAACAGAGACCATGTTACCCCTGCATCAGTGCTATTGTATAACCCTGAGGAACCCATAGCTGCAAATATCTGATTTGAGAAACCGGGACGGACAACAATTCTTGAACAATAAGTTAAACTAGGCAATCCAGATGTGTAATTTATCCATGTTGCTCCGCCATTGATTGATTTCATTACCCCTCTGCCATAGTATGATGCGCCGCTGTATGTTGCTTCACCTGTGCCATAATAGATTCTATTGGTAATTGCAGGGTCAATACAAATTGATCCGGTTGATAGCGATACCTCATTATCAGAGAAAGGAAAAAAATTATTTCCACCATTTGTTGATTTCCAAACACCGCCAAAAGCTGCCCCAATATATATTATAGCAGGATTAACCGGGTCATATCTCACAGTTGTAACCCTGCCTGATATATTGGAATATGCAAAGTAATAACCGGGAGTAGGACCGATATTAATCCAAGGTGCTGCATTATTAAAAGCAAAACCATTCGATTTTCTCATGGCATTTCTTTGTTCAATAGCTTTGCCATAAGCATCTTCAGGGATATAATTATTTGGGTACATCCTCTGTTCATAAAACCATTTTTCACGGTTAAATGAATTTTTTGATTTTGTATAATCATCAGCATTATCATAAGGATTGTTTTTTATCTGTAAATCCTGAGCTATGATTTGAAAACTGCTTAAAAAGAGGAATAAAGTAATATATTTTATTGAATATTTCATGGAAAAAGTTTTAATTATTTTGGTATTATTTTCATAATTTAACTTTAGATTTTGAAATTTCCTATGAATAATGTTAGCAGTAAATAGCTGAATAAGTTAATCCTATTTAAGTAATCAGACTACAAAAAGCATGATTGTTCTAAAACAAAAAACCTGTCAGGTCTTAAAGACCTGACAGGTTTGGTATTACTAAAAATTATTCAATATTACTTTACCCCCTGCAAAGTAAATTTATCTACTTTATTGGTAACTGATTTCTGGGTCATTAAGTAATCATAAATAGCACCAAGATCATCATCTGATGCTGTTTTAGCGATGAAGTTCCATGCCATTGGGGTATTGAAACCGCGTGTTTTAGGATCAAGAAAACTATCATTCATGCATATCCTGAACTTCGAAATAAACAGTTCTTTGGTTAATGTCCCGATACC
>JANPBV010000205.1:0-3649 GCA_031430615.1 Ignavibacteria bacterium
ACTGCCTGTTCTATAGGAATTACAGAGCAGCAATTGCGGGAGGCTCTAACATAGCAAATGCTCCGCAGATATTGAACTCTCAATTCATAGAAAATAATCTTTTGAATGGTAATGTTCCTCAGATAAACCTTGGGCAATCCGGCGCAGGTACTACTATTATAAGAGGTAATACCATAAGAGGTATTTCAATACTCTCAGGCGGCATTGCGGCTTTGCCAATTGGAACCTTAACCGTAATAATTGAAAATAATATCATAAAGAAAAACAGGTACGGTATTGCATTAAACGGTAGTGTCAATGCACTCATAAGAGGTAATATTATAGACAGCAATAACATACAGGGTTTACCTTTACAGGGAGGCAGTGGATTAAATTTTGTAGGGTCAGGTATTAATGCAAAAGTTTCAAAGAATTATATTCGCTGGAATTTGTGGGGAGTGACACTGCAAAGTTCTGCTTCAGCAATTTTTGGTGACCTGAATATATCTGATACAAATTATATTGGTATGAATCAGATCCACAGTAATTCAAACAGCGGTGTATTTTATGACTTTTATAATAATACTGCAAACCCTATAAAAGCAGAAAATAATTTTTGGGGAATAAATAATCCTGATAGTGTTGAAGCTCATATTTTCCACCAGGTTGATAGCGCAGCTTTGGGTTTTGTTGACTTTTTACCATTATGGGTGCCTGTTGGAATAAATCAATACACAGGAGAAATTCCAACCGGATTTTATCTGGGTAACGCATACCCAAATCCGTTTAACCCAACAACAAATATCAGGTTAGATATTTCATCTTTTGAATTAGTCAAACTTTCTGTTTACGATATTACAGGCAGAGAAGTTTTGATTTTAATAAATGGATTACTTAATGCAGGTAAATATGAAGTAGTTTTTGATGGCAGCATGTTATCAAGCGGTGTATATTTTTATACTCTACAAACTAAAGAAATGAAACAGACTAAAAGGTTAGTTATGATAAAATAAATAGTTAATAATTCAAAAACCTCAAAAATATCAGAATAACAGCATTTACATTGAAAAATTAAAGTAATTTCAGCTAACGAAAAACGTTATATAAAGAAAATGTTATTTGTTGATTTGATGTAATATTTATAGTAATTTATAGTTATTAATACGCAAAATTTCAAAATAAAAAATAAAATGAAGAATTTTAAAAATTCAGCAGTAGCATTAATTGTACTCTGCATTATTGGTACAATTACATATTTAACAATAAATGCTTTTAATTTTACATCAATCTCTGATGTTGAAATATCAACCCAGGAAAAATATTCACAAGTCAAAATATTTGCTTCTAATGAAACTGATTTTAACAGAATCGAACAGGCAGGGCTTCATCTTGACCATGTAGAATCAATTGATAATTACGTGATCGCCTGGCTTTCTGCTACAGAAATAGAAATGCTTAGGTTATCGGGGGTTCCGTATCAGGTTACAATTGATGACTGGATGCAATATTACAATAGCAGACCCGTAATGTCTGAAGCTGAAAGACGTGCTGCAATTGAGCAATCAACCGATGACTATAACATTACACATTCTATTTATGGTTCAATGGGCGGTTATCTAACTTATCAAGAAATTATAAATAAACTAGATTCAATGAGAATTCAGTATCCCGGACTTATTTCTTCAAAGTTTTCGATTGGAAATACTCACGAAAACAGGTCAATGTGGACAGTAAGGGTTTCAAACAGTCCAAATGCGCCAACAGGCAGACCCGAATTATGGTTTCACTCATTAATTCATGCAAGAGAACCAATGGCTGCAACCCAGAATATTTATTTTATTTATTGGCTATTAGAAAATTACAATATTGATCCTTATGCAACATATATTTTAAGATATAGGGAGTTGTATTTCACCCCAGTATTTAATGCTGATGGATATGTTTATAATCAGACAACAAATCCTGGCGGAGGCGGAATGTGGCGAATCAGTCGCAAACCTTGCACAGGCGGTATAGGAGCTGATATGAACAGAAATTATGGTCCATACGATTTCTGGAACTGGGGCGGTCCCGGAGGACCCGGCTCTACACTAATTTGCGGCGGTGAAACATTTAGAGGAGATCTTCCTTTTGACCAAATAGAAACCCGAAATGCCATGAATTTTGTTAATTCAAGAAACTTTAAGGGAACATTAAGTTACCATACATTCGGAAATTATTTTATCAGGCCATGGGGATACTCAGGCGCTTTAACGCCTGATGAGAATATTTTCCAGAATTTTTCAGCCGACATGGCTTTACAGAATCAGTACACATTGGGCAGAAGCCTACAGACTGTAGGTTATACTGTTAGAGGAACTACAGATGACTGGTATTACAATGATTCAGGTCACGCTAAAATTATTGCTATGACACCCGAAGTAGGAACATCTACTGATGGTTTTTGGCCTCCACAAAGCAGGATACTTCCTTTGGCTCAGTCAACAGTGTGGTCAAATATTTATTTTTCGCTCTCTGGAGGAGGATATGTTGCTCCAACAAATACTGCGTTAAATAAAATATCATACACACCAGGTGAAGCAGGAAGTTTAAAAATTAACTTTAAAAATAAAGGTCTCATTGCAGCGAACAATGTAAAGATCGAGCTGGTTTCTCAAAGTCCATATATTAGTATCTCAGGTGTTACGTTCAGCTATAATACAATCAATTCATATTATCAGGATAGCGTTTCGCTGAACTTTAATGTTCTTTCAAATGCTCCTATAAATAAAGGGCTGCCTGTATTGCTGAGAATTAAACAGAATGATACCAGCATTATTCACCAGCAAAAAATTTATGTTTGTGTTGGTAATGGAACTACAGTTTTAAATGACAGTGCTGAAAACGGAACAGGCAATTGGGTGTTTACTGGTGGATGGGGGACTACTACATCACAATCATATTCACCACCAACATCTTTTACTGAAAGTCCAACAGGTAATTATGGCAACACACAAACAAGAACAATGACATTAGTTAACCCTATAAATACTTCAAGTAATCCGGTTACTGTTTTATCATATTATGTGAGGTATGATATTGAGCCACTTGATAATGCATATATTCAGGTTTCGAGTAATAATGGCACTAACTGGGTTTCTGTGAAATATTATTACGGACAGCAGTTAAGCTGGAAGCAGGAAGTTTTGGATATTACAGAGTTGGCAAACAGTTCATCACAAATGAAGATACGATATATTTTAGTAACAAACAGAAGTGTTGCTACTGATGGAATTTTTATTGATAATATTAAAATTCAGAATTACCTGGATGTTTTAACCGGGGTTAGCGGAAATGGCGAAATTCCGGAAAAGTTTTCATTAGAACAGAATTATCCAAATCCGTTCAATCCTGTAACAACTATTAAATTCCAGATTCCTAAATCAGGGTTTGTTAAGCTGATAGTTTTTGATGCACTCGGGAAAATAGTTAAGACTCTTGTAAATGAAAACAGATCTGCGGGTAGGTATGAAGTTTCATTTGATGCTTCACATCTATCATCAGGTGTGTATTTTTATAAGATCGAAACAGGTGATTTTAGAGATATTAAGAAGATGATGCTGATAAAATAGCGGAGCAATATTAATCCAACCAAAGGGTTCATTTGGAAAGGACTATATTATTGAAATTT
>JANPBV010000206.1:0-3052 GCA_031430615.1 Ignavibacteria bacterium
TATACACTCAAGTACCACCGAAAACTTCACTACCTTTTTATGCACATATTTTTTATCCTGCCATACATCTTTATCGCCTTCAATTCCGTACTTTGGTGTCCTTACAAACTCAGATTTTTTGTTGATGAGCGCCTCAAATACTGCTTTCGTATTATTTATCGCAAAACCCATGCTCCCCGCCATAAATACAGGGAATAATAATATCCTTGAGCGCCAGTCTTCATATACATCCTTCTGTGAATACAAATAAAACAAAAACGAAGCTACAAAAGCAAGTACAAATACTGACATGAACATAAAATATGTATCGTACAAACCGGTATTTTTAATAAGTACTATAGGCATGTTCAAAAGACATGCCAGCAGAATGAAAGGGAAAACAATATTATTTGTCAAATGGAAAGTACACATTATCTTTATCTTAAGCGGCAGCTTTGCCTTCCATACTCTGAAAAGCATTTTTTTTGATGTTTCAATTGCTCCTTTTGTCCAGCGGAATTGCTGTGATTTCAATGAATTTATTTCCGATGGCACCTCAGATGGTGTTGTGAAATCCGTTAAATATTTAAACTTCCATCCTTTTAATTGCGCGCGGTATGAAAGGTCAAGGTCTTCTGTCAAAGTATCTGCTTCCCAGTTACCTGCATCAAAGATACATTCCTTTCGCCATACGCCGCTTGTTCCGTTAAAATTAATGAAGTAACCTGCTTTGTTCCTGCACTGCTGCTCAAGCACAAAATGCCCGTCAAGAGCCAATGCCTGTATCTGAGTTACCAGTGAATATGCCCTGTTCAAATGCTCCCATCTTGTCTGTACCATTCCGATATTTGGATCCTTAAAGAATGGAAGTACAATCTGTAGAAAATTTTTTCGTGGAATGAAATCTGCGTCAAATATTCCGACAAACTCACCTTTTGCTGTCTTCAAACCTTCTTTTAATGCGCCTGCTTTATATCCCGTGCGGTCCAAGCGGTGTATATGCTGAATATCAAAGCCCCTTAGCTGGTATTCTTTTACAATGTTCGCTACAATTTCCACAGTTTCATCTGTTGAGTCATCCAAAACCTGAATTTCAAGCCTATCTATCGGGTAATCTATTTCGCAAACTGTCTTTATCAAACGCTCAATTACATACATTTCATTATAAATTGGCAATTGAAGAGTAACAACCGGGTACTTATCAATTTTGCCGGAAAAGTCATCCCTTTTATGCCTGTGTTTTAAGTAATAGTAGATCATTATAAATCCATGGGAGCCGAATGTAAACAAAATTAAAAGTGAACCAATATATGTGAATAGTATTATTTTTTCCAATTTATTCTTTATCTTTCAAAAAACTAATATATTAATTTTTGTAATGCAAACAATTAACACTGCAAATAAAATCTGTTGAAAGCAGGCTAAGCCTGATTGAAATCCCGCATGCGGGAAAACCTTTAACTTATCTACCAGTTTGAAATTACATCAAGCAGTATATCTTCGGTAATTTTATCCTCAGCAGATCTTACACCTTCATCACGCTTGCTGAAACCGCCTGTGGAGCTGTCATACTCACCCCAGTTGGAGAAATCTTTCTTCCAGATATTCTTTTGTTTCTTCAAATTTGTAAAGTCAACTGAAACCGTTATTGTAACCTTTCTTCTTGAAACTGTTTCATTGCCTGTAACAACAAGAGCTTCATCAGTAACTGATTTAACCACACATTCTATCAGTCCGTCAGCATTTGTTTTCTCAGTATATTCAAGAGTATTATCGTTAATGAATTTATTTTTAAGCAAGGTTGTAAGTTCTTCACCTAAATTTGGCAGACCGAAGCCGCTTTCATCGCGTATGGTTGGAATATTTATTGTTTTAATTCCTTCCGGCGGTGCTGCCCCTTTAAAACTGTAATTGCATGAAGCCATTCCGAATAACAAAGGAACAAAAACAATGAGGAGCAGTATTTTTTTTATTCTGTGACTCATCAATTATACTTCCCGTTCTTTAAGCCGTATTGTTTGAACTTTCTGTATAAGGTTCTGTTGCTTATCTTAAGTTTATCCGCTATCCTTTTAATATTACCATTAAATTTATTATAATAATAAGTCAATAGCTCCTGTTCAAACTCATCAAAAGAAATGTTATCGATCTTATCATCGCTTACATAGAAACCATTTTCAGGCATAGCAGCGGATTTACCTTCTTCAATGTGCGTTAACTGTTGCTTGATATCCATAATATCTTTTTTAAGCTCATATAACGCGCCAAAGAGTAATTGTCTTTCATCCTGCTTATTGTAGCCATTTACTGTCGCAGGCATAAGCTCTGATTTTGGAATACTTAACTGCCGCATAACATCTTCATTATCGATCATCTTATCAGCATTTAATGTAATTAGACTTTCGGTAAAGTTCTTTAACTGCCTTACATTACCGGGCCAATTATAATTCTCAATAAAATCCATCGCTGTAGATGATATTCCTTTGAACTCAATGGAATTCCTTTTTGTGAATTGATTTATGAAACTTTCAAACAATAACCCTACATCACTTTTTCTCTCACGCAATGGCGGAATTTCAATATTTATAGAGCGAAGCCTGTAGTATAAATCCTCGCGGAATGAATTATTGCCAATGAGCTGCTCAAGATTTTTATTAGTGGCTGCAATTATTCTAACATCAACTTTCTCGGTCTTATTGCCGCCCACTTTCATATACTCACCATTTTCAATAACCCTTAGGAACTTCACCTGGGTCTGCATTGGAAGCTCACCTATTTCGTCCAGAAAAATAGTGCCGCCGCCTGCTGCTTCAAAATATCCCTTCCTGTTTTCAGTAGCGCCTGTGAACGAGCCTTTAACATGACCAAACAATTCACTTTCTATGATACCCTCAGGTATAGCTCCGCAGTTAACTGTAATAAAGGGTTTCTCGCTTCTTTTGCTGAGCTTATGTATCTCTTTGGCAACAACTTCCTTACCTGTGCCGCTTTCACCGGTTATAAGCACTGTAACATCTGTAGGGGCAACCTGTTTAATGATCTCCCTTAACTCTACAATAGGAATCGAATCCCC
>JANPBV010000207.1:0-6502 GCA_031430615.1 Ignavibacteria bacterium
CTTAATTTGCTGAAATTTGATTCAAGCCTTGCTCCAATTACTGTCCTTAACTTCCCAATTGGCACATCAAACATCAGGTAACCCGCTGCAAGCTCTTCAGTTGCATTGTAAGTATCCGATTTTCTGGTAAGCTCATAATACAGGATCTTATTTGTATCAATATTTTCAGGCATAAAAAGCGAATCAGGTGATAAATATATCAAAAGAAAATTGTTGGCATCAACTATTTTAGGCGCAAAGAGTCTTGCGCTGAAATCCCTTGAGCTTCTGTTATAAAAAACGCCAAGCTTGGTTTTTACTTCTATTTTTTTAGAGGGCTTAAAGTTAAATTCAAAATTACCCTCAGCCGAGCGGTTTATATCTTTCAATTTGGAAAAGAACCTTCCTCCGCCAAGTGAATTGGGTTCACCTGTCGAGAGCGATGCAAAGAACCTGCCGCTTGTGTTTATATCTCTCTGGTAACGAAGAGTTTTGTAATCCGGCTCGTCTCTATCAGCTTCAGAATATGCTCCCCTCCAGGTAATTCTCAACTTTCCAAGAGAGCTTACAAAATGCTCGCCCGATATCTGCGATGAAAGCATATTGCGCTGAACAAATTTTGTTGAATAAAGCCTTCTATCCTGGGTCTGTGGATTATTGAAACCCTCCTGGTAATCTGTCTTATCTTCTGAATTAAATACATAAGTATTCTTAAAGCTGAACTTGTTATTCTCACCTGCCCTGAAACTTATATTAAGTAAACCGCCCCATAATACGGAATATTCCGATTGTGAACCTGTATATTTTGATTCCAAAAGGTCATCCGTCTGGTATGCCTGTCTTTCAAAACTTTTTGAATTAAATGAATTACTGTAAGTATAAGCGCCAAAAAAGCCAAGATTATTTGATTTACCTACAGTGAAATTGTTGCCCAGTGAAAGCTGGAAGCCGCCGTTTACCGGCGCTGATGAACTTTCCTGAGCCCAGTTATTAGTTAATGAGCGGCTGAATGATTTCACATCCTGCACATTAAAATTAGCTGACGTTATTGTCTGCCCAGGAAATATTGAAGGAAGCTGCCTTGAGCCGTTATCCCTTCCTGAATTAAAAAATAGTATTTTCTTTTCTCCGGCGTTATATGAAAGAAAATTTTCACCAGTGGATATAGTATTATATGAGCTTGATGTTGTAAAATTGACTGATAGCTGGTCAGGGAAATCTTTTGTAGTTACCTGCACTAAACCACCCGAGAAGTTACCGATAAGATCAGGTGTGTATGATTTTGATATAACAATATTATCAAGCAGGTTTGAAGGAAACAGGTCAAATGAAAATGCTTTTTTCTCAGGATCAGTGCTTGGAAGAATAACACCATTTAAAGTTGTAGCGCTGTATCTTTCGTTTGTGCCTCTTACAAACACAAACTTATTATCAACAATGGAAACGCCAACAATCCTTTTCAATACTTCAGAGCTTGTTGCGTCAGATGTTCTTTTTATCTGCTGGCTCGAAATACCATCCTGAATATTATCCGCTTTTTGTTGTTTTAAAAGCATGGCAGCATCATTATTCTGTATTCTTGTTGCTTCAACGGTAACAGTATCTGTTAAAGTACCTTCCGGCTGAAGCACAAAATCAACGTTTAATTGCTCACCTGATTTAATGCTTAAATTAACGTTTTGTGAAACATATCCAACATACGAAGCCTTAATGTTCAACTCTCCTGAGCTGATATTATCAAATGTAAATTTACCGTCAAGATCTGACGCAGTTCCCTTATTTATGTTTTCAATTTTCAATACGGCATCAGGCAGCACACTGCCGTTTGAACCATCCAGGACTTTTCCTGTTATTTTTCCATTCTGAGCAAATATATTAGCCCCAAAAACGGAAATAATAACAGCGATTAATAGTATACTCTTTATTTTCATCTCTATAATTAATTGATTCGTTTTATATTCATTAATTACAAAGATCATCAATTAGGATTAACGTTGTATGAGGGGATTGTTTGCTTTAAATTAAGATAAAAGCTTAAAAATTTTCATTTTTAAGCTTTACTTAATATAGAATTAACAATTATTTTGATTTCTTAATTAAAGGGTATTGCTTTTCTTAACAAAAAGGCGGGATATAATTCCCGCCTTTTCAAAACATATTTTTATACAGCTTAAACAATTTTACTCAAGTCAGTATCTTTATACTTACCGTCTTTAAAGTATTCAAGTATTTTTTTAAACTCATCAGTTTTAAAGTAACCCGGGACGCTTTTCATATTAGACTTATCGTACTTAAACTCGATCAGCTTTCCGTCAGGCTCTAAAAATACTGTTGTAGGATAACCTGTCACTTCAAAATAAGTTGCCAGCTCAGTTTCAGTATATTCCTTACCATTGTACTTTATTTTTTCAGTACCTTCAGCATTCAGCTTTATAAATACAAAGTTATCCTCAAGCAACTTCTTAATATCAGAATTGCTGTATGCTTCACCATCCATTTTCTTGCACCATCCGCACCAGTCAGTATATACATCTATAACAACCCTTTTATTTTCACTCTTGGCTTTTTTAAGCGCATCTTCAAATGAATTTTGAGTAGATGCCCTAACGCTTGATAGCATTAAACCTGAGAGTAAAATTATGCTTATTATGAAATATCTTAACTTTAACAATTTTTTCCCTTTCTTTGGAACACTATATTTAACTATAACACCCCTGCAATTAGTTCCTTATAATTTATGTAACTTCATAAATTCCATTATTTTATCATACACATAATTTACACTAAGTTCATTCATGCATTTATGTGAGTTTGCGCAATCAGTAATTTGCGTCAAATTGCAGCCTAAGCAGCTTAATGTTTCATTTTTAATAATTATTGAATTTTCACAGAGCGGTCCCTGAAGATGTGAATTTGTCGGTCCGAAAATTGCAGCAGTGTTAGTGCCAATACTCCAAGCCACATGCATTGGTCCCGTATCATTAGTAACAAATAGTGAACATTTTTTAATCAGCGCTGCCATATATTTTAAGTCAACCTCGGGAATAAGTATAGCATTATCGCCTATCATTTCTTTAATTTCGAGGGCAGTATCTTTTTCGTTCCCGTATCCCCAGAACAATAATATTTTTGAATCACCGCTCAGTTTTTTTCCAAGCTCACCAAATTTTCCTGGGTACCAAATTTTTGTAGGCCATGTACCGCTTGCGTTAAATCCAATTACCTTTTTATCATCAAGTCCGTTTGCCTTGAAGAAATCATTTGCAAATTCTTCGTGAACTCCGCTTAAATAAAAAAGCGGCTTTTGTGATACTATTTCAAGATTCAACGCTCTTAATGCGTCAAGATTAAATTCTATGTTGTGAACCTCACTGCCCATTGGCTTAACTTTAATATTATATGCCAGTGACCGCCATTTGAACCTGAAGCCTACCTTATATCTTGCATCACTATTAAATACTATAATTGCTGTACGCGGATTTCCAAAGAGATCAATTATCAGGTCATATTTCTGGTTATGTATGTTCCTTATCAGACAGTATGAACTATCACCTTTGGCAATATCATAAGTAAGTACTCTGTTCAGGTATGGGTTGCCCGCCAGTACTTCCCTGCAGTAGCTTTGTGTAAGGAAATTTATTTCCGCATCCGGAAAATTGTGCCTTAAATTTTGTATAACAGGGGTTGAAAGCAATACATCGCCAATTGCTCCCGGTTTAATTACCAAAATCTTATTTACCCTGCTTTTATCGAAATGCAAATTTGATTTTACCCGCCAAAGCAGGTATCCATTATTAATTTTTAGTTTTTTATTGTAAAAATGATAAACATTCTTTAAATCATAATCCGTATAAAGAATATATTTTAGAAATTTGAGATTCAACCAAAATTTTGATTTAAATCGCCCCTCTCCCTTTGGGAGAGGGGCAGGGGGTGAGGGTCTTATTATACATGTTCTAAAATAATAAAATTATTCTCCTTCGGCTCTGCCTGCTCCTTCATAGCATAAAACTCTTTTTCCTTAAAGCAGCAAAGGTCATACAGCCTGCACTTTCCGCATAACGGATTTTGAGAGCGGCATACCTTTCTGCCAAACTTTATCAGCATTGTATGAAAAAGGAATTTTTTCCCTTCGGGTATTTTATCTTTAACCTGCTCAAAGGTCTTAACAGGTGTTGCTGCCATCGCGATTCCAAGCCTGTTGGTCAAACGGTGAACGTGTGTATCCACAGGGAAAACATCCCTGCCGAGGCTGAAAGCAAGCACACATGATATCGTTTTAACGCCAACGCCATTATACCGCAAAAGCTCTTCATATATCTTGTCATCACTTAGCTTCTTTATGAACTTCAGGCTTAAACTGCCGTATTTCTTCTTCATTTCCTTAAGCATATTCTTAATGCTTAAAGATTTCTGGTTTGTAAGACCGCAGACCCTGATAGCATTTTTTATCCTGTTAATTGGCGCGGTCATAACATCATCCCAGTCCTTGAAATTATTCTTAAGGTTCATAAATGCCCTAAAGCTGGTTTTATCGGTGGTGTTCTGAGATAGCATCGTGGCTATCAATATATCCAGCGGGTCGGCTTTGCTTGGTTTCGCCTCCGGTCCGGGGAATTCTTCCTTAAGAAGCTCTATGATCTGGTTTATTTTATTCAAATTAAAGGTTTTACTAAAAGCGAAGCTGAGAAAGGTATTTATTTAAAATTAAAATTTAATATCAAGCTGAAGTGAGAACCTGTTCTTAAGGTCACCTGTTACTTCATCATTTCCTGAACCGGTAAATTTTGCGCCATCTATGATAGTTTCAGCGTACTTTGCCGAGAGCTCAAGGAATTTATAGGGTTTGTACTTAAGCATCAGATACCATCTTCTGCCTTTTCCGTAAAGTCCCTGGTTTGATACAACTCCGTTCAATTCATTTTCATATTCATATATCCGTGAATCATATGAATCGGTTTGAAAGATTATAAATCTTCCATCTATGGAAATATTACGGAATGGCGCTACCCTGAAATCAGAAAAGAACATCAATCCTTTTTGTGATGTCAAAAAACCCGCATAATCAACAAAAACATATTCAAACCTGCTCCTTACACGGAATGTTTTGAAGATATCATAATCAAACTGTAATCTGTAGTTTTGCTGTCCCCTGTCATATATCTTATCTTCATCAAGTCCGTTGATATTTTTTATTGTAGTTACATCTTCTTTTGTTTCGTTCTTATATTTTGTATAAACCGTAAGATTTCTGGTTATATTCCATTGTGTATATGTCATAAAGTCCCTGCCGGTTGTAGGCACCGGATTAGAAAATGTTGCATAGGGGAATTCATACTGATCAAAATACGCATTAATAATTGCAAGCTTGCCTATCTTAAATTTAATACCTGAATATATTCCAAACTCATTTTGTGATGTACCGCTTTGCTCGCCAAAACCGTATGAGTGCAGCATGATAAAATTCTTTGGATAATTCCTTACCATAAAAATCACATCTGCAATCTTAAAGAAAAGGAACTTAACACCCGTAACACCTCCAACAATATCGGTATAACTTCTTGCCCACTCACCAAACACATTAACGTTTTTTATGACCATATCATAATCAACTCCAAGAGCATTTGATTTAGCTCCGTAGAAATCATAAAGACCCTTATACTCAAATGGCTTATCGTACTCTGAATTGTAATATGTTAAACCAATTTTTGTCGTCCCGAAGAATTTTGATTCATAAAACAACCTCCCACCGTAAAGCCTTTCTTTACCCGCATTTCTTCTATCAATTTCTGATTGAGTCCTGTGATAACCGTCAATGTAATCTGATGATAACTGGTTCAACGTAGTATCTATTGAGGCATCAACGCTGTTATTTGAATAAAATCCAAACAGGCTAATATCACCAATTGATGTAGGAAGTTTTACTTTGCCGGCAAATCCACGGAAATACTGAACTTCATTAACTGAGTTGTATGAATCAATATCATCGCCTTTTTTCTTTATGCCGCTGATTGCATCACTGCTTTTGGAAAATGAATATGAACCCCAAAGTGTAATGCCCTGTCCGAACTCAAGTGTATAGTCACCTGCCAGAAATTGGTTTAGTATCAGGTGAGATTTCATTTCTACAAATCCGCCAACGTGGTCAGCCCAGTTCAGCTCACCCGGATCTTTTTCCGCAAGCAGACTGCCCGTAAAAATAAATCCACCGGTTGTGTATTTTGCAAGTAACCTTGTATAGAATTTCGGTCTTGGTCCCAGGTATTTTACAGGAGGAAGATAACCCCTGCTTGGCTGCAGATCATTAGAGAACCTTGTTCTCTGCTCAAATGTTAGATTGCTTAATAAACCTTTTCTGGTATCTTTTATCTTCTGTATAACGCCAAAATCATCCTTCACAAAATCCACTTTTGAATTCTTAACAATAACAAATTTCTTCACCTTATCAAACACATCATCATCAATACCGTCAACATATCTTAATTCAGCAATTGTAAAGAATTTACCGTTCTTAGCTCTGTAT
>JANPBV010000208.1:0-12968 GCA_031430615.1 Ignavibacteria bacterium
TAAAAAGGTCTGAGACCCAAGCCATAGCCTTGGCACATAGAGACATAGTGATCGTTATATCTTCCTATATCAACAGAACGTGAGTCAACAAGGTATGAATCATTTCCCTTGTTATCAATTATCGCGCCAACGCCTTCTGTCATTCCAAATCCTTGTGAATAAGAATTGGCGATATAGAAATCATTGCCTTCTCTATCAACCAATAAGCCAACACCAAAGCATCCTGCGCCAATTGAAAAAGAAATGCCTTTATAAGTATCGTTTCCTTTTTCATCGTAGAGTAATCCTAAACCGCCGATCGATGCGCCAAGATTACCTGAACCTTTTGATTCATAGAAATCATCACCTTCTTTATCGAAGATAAAGGATGATGAGAATAAGCCGCCGGCTAATGCAAAATCGCTTGAGGTGGTGTAGTAATCGTTACCGCTTAGATCAATGATGCATGAGAAGCCGCCCATTGATAATTCCCCTCTTGAGAGGGGTGGCTCGCCCTTGCGAGACGGGGTGTGTCCATCAATATTGTAAATATCATCGCCGCCCAGATCGATGATGAAATCGAATTTTCCGGTGTAGATATTTTTTCCGGGTCCTCCTATGGCAATTCGTGTTCCATTTCTATCAGAATAATAAAAGAAGTCACCTTTCACAAAATCATTATTTATTTCATAATAATTATCTGAATATTTAATAAGCTGTTTAACATGTTCATTAATTGACATAATGTAATATAAATCCTGCCATGATGTATTCCTCAGACTCCTATTGTCATTTTTCTTTGTTTCAGTGTCATATAGAAAACTTAACAGGTCCATTACTTTTTTAGTTGTAATAATTGAAGAATCGCGGCGTTTATTGTACATAAGAATATCAGATTCATTCGGGAAGTCTTCATTGCCTTCATCAATTATTGATAGCAGGTTATCAGCTAAAAACCCATTATCATTTTTTGTCAGTTTAGACATCAATTCCAGTCTTGAAGTTCTATTTCTTATTATGGTTTTCTCGAGATCGCTTATTAAATCATCCAAATCTCTAAAAACCATTTCATAAACAATTTCCTCGCTTTTACTTCTTTGGTATCCAATCATATTGAACAGATGCGCAAATTCTTCTGATAGCAACATTTTATCAATTGAACTCACGCTATCCAGCCAGGTCATACTTCTTAAAGGATTTGTCATCATATCTTTCACCAAGGGCAGGGTGAGTTTTGCATCATTGGTTGGATTTTTTTCGGCGGCGGAGAAGAATTCGATAGGTATAGAAATATCTTCGCGGGTCAACCCGCGGTTGCGGAGTGTCTGGTCTAGCAGTGTGTTTATATCACGCTGTTGTGCGAATATGCCTGAGCATATAAGTATCATTGATAGTATGAATGTCAGCTTTTTCATTGAATAAATATAAATGATAGAGGGGATTAAAAGAATGAAGAATGGAAGGACATTTTATTGACCTCACCCCCTGCCCCCTCTCCTGTGAGGAGAGGGGGAAATAAAATTAAAGTTATGGCTCTCCCTTTCCTTTAAGGAGATGGAGTTGGAGGGTGAGGTAATTAATAAATTCATACCACCTTCCTCCACAGTGTTGTTCAATTGGTTATGAAACCACCCCTCAATCTATTTCCTTTGGAAATAGATTTCTTCCCCTCCTTATCCCGCTAAAGCGGGACTGCGAAACCACTACGTGTTTTCTTGAAGGAGGGGAGCTTTGATTATACACTGAATATGATTTTTATATAATTGCGTAAGTGCGACAGCCGCCTACTGATATCATTTGTTTTAATTCGTGTAAATTAGTGAAATTCGTGGCTAGGCTTTTGATTATGATTTTGAGTACTCATACCTATGAAACAAATTGTAAATTAAACGAGTATATAACTTAACATTACAAAAGAGGTTTTAGACCATGAAACTCACAAAAACATTGATTTTAGCTTATATTTTACCATTTATTGTGGTATTAAATGCCTGCCAACAACAGGGCGATAAGCAATCCATCCAGCAGGAACAGAAAAACACAGAATATTTCAAAACAGATTCGCCACCGCCTAATTCGACTTCTAACTATGAATCAGCCCCGCTAAAAGATGCTGATGATATAACAGGAAGTACTGAGAAGAAATCAGATGGGAAATTTAAGCAGATAAATTACCAGCAGCCAACAGAAAATACCAATGTGCAGGATAAGAGAATGATAATCCGCACGGGAACTATGAGCGTTGAAAACGACAGTTTTGATGAAACCGAAAATAAGGCAAAGGAAATTACAAAAAATCTAGGCGGGTATATTACAAACTCAACTTCTCAGGTAAATCAGAGCGGAAAGAAACAGGGGACACTTACAATACGGGTGCAGGCAGATAAATATGACGCGCTCTTAGCTGAGCTTGCAAAGACCGGAAAAGTTATGAATCAGAACATTACAGGACGTGATGTTACAGAAGAATTTGTTGATGCAGAAGCTAGATTAAAAACTCAAAGAGAGCTTGAAGCAAGACTCTTGCAGTTGCTTGCTGAAAAAACCGCGAACTTAACAGCGGTTGTTGAAGTAGAGCAGAAGTTATCATCAGTAAGGGAAAATATTGAAAAGACTGAAGGCAGAATGAGAATGCTTAAGGACCAGGCATCGTTTTCAACAATTACATTAAGTATATATGAACCGGCAATTTTAAATACATCATCAGGCGGATTCTTTTATGAGCTTGAGCGCGGATTTGAAAAGGGTCTTACTGGTTTTACTGCAGTCATAAGCGGACTTATAACATTTATAGTAGCGCTCTCGCCGATACTTGCTATACTTGGATTGATAGTGTATGTGGTTGTAAGAATTATCAGAAAAAGAAAAGTTGTAAAGGCATAATGTGAAGTTGTTGGTGATAACACCAACAACGTGGTAAGATTTTATTTGCAGAGTCCCCTTCGGGAGACTCTGCAATGTACAGGAACAAGGGGTTGCAACCCCTTGTCCTCCGCAAAACGATATTGTTTAATAGCAGCATCCCCAAAAAACAATATAGAACGCAAAAGGGAGCTCTGAAAAGAGTTCCCTGTTCTATTTTAAAATAGCATTGACATAGTCAATGCACTCCAAAAAAATCAATAATGAATTATCTATTAATAATTTGGAAATGATGAGAACCCTCGCAAGAGAAAAAATTATATAAATGAAAATAAATAAAGTAATTCGTGGAAATTCCTTCCTTCGCTCCGCTCTTTAAGGCAGGCGTGAAATTAGTGGTTGGTCTTTTTGGAAGTTTTGGCACTATCAATGGGATCCTTCACTGCGTTCAGGATTTATCCCTTACTACAATTGTTTTTGCCCAGTTATCGCCCATGCGGCGGCGGTCTTTGTTGGAGCTGATGAGGATGAGTTCAATTAGAATTAATGGCGCGAAGTGAATTATCAGTTCACGTTTGAATGAACGCCAGCCCCCAATGGGCTTGCCTGTTGTTACATCAACAACTTTTTGCTTAAGCAGTCTGCGGGCAATGCTTTTTCCGCCAAACATATCCCTTGAGTAGGAATATATTGCGCCAATTAAAACAAAAAGGATCATTATAACCATCAGAATGTAATATGGCGCACCATGTTTATGAGATTGCTCAGTGAAAGCTACAAATATCGCAGCAGGCAGAGCAATTATCATTATTACAAGGAATCGGTCGATAATAAATGCAAGCGCTCTTGAAAAAACTGAAGGAAGCTCGCCGTATGATGATGTATCAATATTACTCGTAAATTTTGATGTTAAGGGACCCATATCAGCTAACTGGCTTTTAAACTTTGGGACATTGGAAAATGGCCTGAGAATTAACACCACCACAAGGCATGGCAAAAGCAGGACAAGAAGCGTTAATAACGCTGCAAGCACGGGAGGATAAGTGTTAGAATCATCAGTAAGTAATTCAGAGAAAAATTCATAAGGACCTGAAAAAGTGAACATGAAATAAAGCATCGATACAAAACTTATCAATAGCATTGAAATACCGATTATTCGGAACAGCCATAACGGAATGATCTTAGGAAAATTCATAATTAAACCGGTATTTTTAGAAACAATTAAATATTTTTTTAAAATTCATAGTTCTTTCTAAAGCGCAGAAAACAAAGATGTCATTTAACCAATGACATCCTTTTTACTTCAGAATATATAGAATTGTTTCCGTCTGAGAATACTTCAAGCTTATAAAAATAAATGCCTGATGCCAATGATGATGCATCAAAATCAGCTTCATAAATACCGGACTTTAGTTCATTATTTACCAGTATAGCTGCCTGCCTGCCGGTAATATCGAAAACAGTAAGCATTACTCTTTGAGTGTTACCATCAGTTGATGGGATTGAAAATTTTATTTTTGTTGCAGGATTAAACGGGTTAGGATAATTTTGTGAAAGCGAAAAGTTGTTCGGAATTTCCATTGAGATCTGAGTAATGCCGGTTACTTCTGATGTATTCCTCTGGTAAATACCTGAACTTGTTGCAGCGAGAATTTTGCCGTTAAAAATAATAATCTCATTAATTGAGTTCAGAAACGGCAAGCCCTGCCCGAAATTTTCCCAAAGAATACCATCATTACTGGATTTAAACATTCCGGAACCTCCAAATTTTAAAGAAGAAACAAGCACGCCATTAACACGAATAAAACTGGAATTATACGGGTCAGATGTGAGACCGATTGAGCGCTCGGCCCAGTTTACCCCGTTATTTGTAGAAAGCCACGCGCCGTGGATTGTCCCTGTAAATAATTTTCCAGGTTCTGAAAAAAATGTGATAGTGGGGAAAAAAGACGGTCCTGTCAGGTTACTCCAGGTTAAGCCGTTATTTGTAGAAGTGTATCCTGTTGGATTGTTAATACTTTCTCTTGCAGCAAAAATAATACCATTATGCAAAGTAAAATTTTTTGCCCAAATATGCATTCCTGATATATTCGTAGTTAACCAGTTCTCTCCTCCGTTTGTGGAACGGTATATTCCTGAATATGTACCTGTAATTAATACCCCGTTAAGCTCAAATATTGATTGAGCGCTTATGAAAGTTGAACCACTGCCAATAATAATACCATCACTTTTTTTTACCCAGCTTGCGGCATTATCTGTTGATTTGTATATGCCATCTTCTGTGGCAGTATAGAGTATGCTGCCTATTAGTATTACCTGTGAGCATCTGATAGCCTGCGCGTTGTTTAAACCAACATTTAACTGCTGCCATGTTGCTGTTGAGTCAGTTGACCTGTAAATACCGTTATTAGCAGTTGCAGCATAAACTGTGCTTCCCGAAATGAATAGATCATTCACATTGGCATTAGGGAAAGAGTTTATTTTACTCCATTGTGAAAAAACTGATGATGATACCATAAAGAGGGCTAAAGCCAGTATTATTTTTTTCATATTTAACTTTAGTTTAAAAAATTATTTTTTTACATTATTTGCCGGATCGGCTTTCGCCTGTTTTTTTAATCTGCGCTGTTTTCATTTGAACTGCTGTTCTCTTCTTCTTAAATAAATAGATCCACCAGTATTTTTCAAGTATCTGTTTTGATTACCCGCTTGACACATTGTGTTTAATTAATGATTTTGTTAAAAAGTTTATTTATCATACTTCTTTAAAAATTTTATACTTTCCAGAAGCTGCTGCGCTTCTTTATACCGCTTATTATCTTTTTTGATCTGTTTTAAATGCCACGCTGCCTTATCATATTTCTTTTCACCTATATACTTAGCGCCAATTATAAAGTTATCTTCACCGGAGAGTTCTGAATTATCTAATTCAGGTGAAACTTCCTCAACCGGTTCAGATGTTTCTTTTTCGGATGTAACGGTTTTTTCCTTTACTTCCTTATCACCGGTTAATCTTTCAACTTTTTCCGTAATGGAATCAGACTTGCTCATAAGCAGAAAAACACCCGCAGAAATTATCCCGATAAAAAGAAATAATACAAGCGCTATAATTACAAATTTTCCACCACCGCCAGTTTTAGTACCCTGCTGGTTATACGATGATTGAAATGGATTATTGTAGAATGGTTCCATGTACTCTTTGTAGTACGCGGGATCATTGGTTTGGTAGTACTTTGCAAGTTCATCAAAATACTGACGGCTGCTTTGCCAGTACATTTCAAGATCCTGTTTTGAAGGTCCATTTGCCATATATTTGTGTAATTATTTGTAATTATTTTTTTTAAGTTAAATATTTTTTCACTTTAAAAATGTCCAAAATTTTGCATTAACGGCAAAGAAATTAAATTTCCTGAAAATAACCAAAACCAGTTATAATATACCAAATTTTTCCCTATTGACATATGAAAAGGATTTATTATATTTGTAATAGAGTTTAAGAGTTACAGTTCTTTATAATAAATTCAAAATTTTGCAGCAGGAGTTAGCTAGGTAAGGGTGGCTAACGTTTTTAGTACGAATGCTCCCAGTATTCCGAAAAAACCTGCTGCTTTTTTTTGACCAAAATAGTAAAAAACCCCCTGTTTTCATTGAAAAGCAGGCAAAAAAAAACCGGGAAGTTATCCCGGATGAATTTAAAGCATAGATTTCTCAATTTCTTAAATAAGTCCTTTTACCCCAATTTCTTTTTGATCATATCCGCAGCATTACCTACGGTTACTATGCCATCAGCATCACCTGGCTCAAATACCAGTCCAAAGCTATCTTCAAGTTCAGTTAAATAAGCAAAAATATCAGCAACCGTTACAATACCAAGGCTGCTTAATGTAGTGGAATTGTTTATTTCACTTGGTGAAGTGCCGGTGTAAACAGCCGTGAAATCGATTACCTGCTGATCAACAGAATTTCCCATAAATTTAAATCCTTTCTTTAATATATTTAAAAAGGCGAAACGATTTCCTTAAATATACTAAAATTTAAGAAAAAAATCAGTTTCGCCCTGTTAGATAGGATGGCAGATCAAATTATATAATATTTTATTTCATTTTTTTCAGCTTTTCAAAATCAATTATTTCCTCAAGCATCCCGTTTGAGTCACATATCCTCAATTCCGCTTTCTGGTTATTTAACATACTCTCAGCAAAATATAACAGCATTAATTTATATTTAGCCTTTTTCATGATATTGTTGGACCCTTCTTTTCTTAAGACCCAGCCATTTAAACCAAAACCCGGCTCAAGAAAATATCTTTGTTTTAGTGAATATTCTGAACTCATTCTTAGCCCCTTTTTAATTTTTTGCCTTTTTCATCTCTAAAAGCGCAATAATGTTTTTAATAAAAAACTCTGACATAATTCCCCCTTTGTTTATGATACTAATATATATACTTAAAATATCTTATGTAAAAGAAAAAAAAGAGGCAATGTCGACAGGTGAAATTAAAATATAGTGAAAATTTGCAAAAAAATGAGTAATATGTGCAAATAATGTCGAATGGAATATGGATATTGAAGATTCAAAACTTGTAATTTTACTTAAAATCCTAAATAAACAGGAATTTGAGAGATTGGAGAAATACATACATTCTCCATTTTTTAATACAAGTGAGCAGTTAACAGCTTTATTTAAACTGTTAAGGAGCGATTATCCTGATTTTAATTTGTTGAGTAAAGAAAAAATCTATTCTGTATTTTACCCAAGGGAAATTTATAAGGATAAGAAGATACGAGACATGTTCAACCGATTACTGGAGATTGTCATGGGTTTTTTGGCACAGTTAGAATTTGAAAAAAACATTCATCTCGAAAACATTTTTACAATGAACCAACTTATCAACAGGGGACTTGAAAGACATTATAAAAGCAAATACAAAGAATCAGAAAAAAAACTAAAAGATGAATTAATTATTGATGAAGACCTCCTGTTGAACGAATATTCATTTTCCAAACTAAACAAACAATTTAAAGATATTTTCAGTAATGATGTTTATGAAGAATCCCTTTCAGAGCTTTTATATCTTGAATATGACCATTTTCTGAATTACGCAATATATAGTATCCTGCAATATGCGCTCATGTTTTCAAACAGAAGATATTCTGTTAACAACGAAGTTAGGTTTGAATTTCTTGATAACGTACTTGAGTTTCTTGACAAACATCCACGTGATAAGTACCCGGTTATTTTCATCTTAAAGAATGTATTGATACTGCAAAAGCGGGAAAATGAAAATTTAACTGATAACGATACTGAGATATACCAAAATCTTATAAAGCAATTAGATGAAAACGCTCATACTTTAAAACAGGAAGATAAAAGATCAATTTATATCTATCTTGCTAACTATACCAGGCTTAGATCGCTTGCCAGTAACAAGTATTATAAAGATGAGCATTACAGAATTCTTAAATACTCAATAGAAAATGACCTTTATCCGAAAGAAGGCAATTATTTCAGTGAAGCATCGTATGTTGTTGTTGCATCAACAGCATTGATAAATAAAGATTTTATATGGGCGGAAGAATTCATAGAAAAATTTAAGCATGAATTAAAAAAAGAAGTACAGGAAAACGCTTATACACTTTGTAAAGCAAATTTGAATTACAGAACAGGAAAACACGAGGACGCTTTAAAATATCTTGTAAAAGTTTCAATTGACGATATTTATTACCAGCTTAAAGTAAAAAATCTGCAGATTAAAATACATTATGAATTAGGTAATTATGAAACCTGCAAAAGTTTTATTGATTCATTCAGGCATTTTCTTGGAAGCGTAAAACAGTTTCCGGAATTTGTGAGGATAAGGTTTGTGAATTATGTTAACTTTACAAGCAGGATGGTTAATGTCTGGCTGGGTGGTGACCCCCGGAATGTGATTGAAGTAATCAAAGAGATCACTGAAATTCCGCAAGAGAAAGTTGAAAGTAAATCATGGCTTCTGGCTCAGGCTGAAAAGATAAAATATTGAGTTTTAAACTATTTTTTTAAAAAATACCTTGTTTTTAATCTTGACTTTTTTGTATAGATAGAGTATTTTGTATTAATAAAAATCGAATTTTAATCAATTTTCCCCAATAATAAATGAGTACAGATCTCAGTAATGTAGAAGAATTAGCTATAACGGATTATAAATATGGCTTTGAAACAGATATAGAGATGGATATTGTCCCAAAAGGACTGAGTGAAGATACTATTCGAACAATTTCCGCAAAGAAAAATGAGCCTGAATGGATGCTTGAGTTGAGACTTAAGGCATTCAGGTACTGGCTTACCATTAAAAAAGAAGCACAGCCGCATTGGGCAAACATATCGTACCCTGCCGTGGATTTTCAGGATATAATATATTATGCTGCCCCAAAGAGAAAAATTGAACTGAAATCTCTTGATGAAGTTGACCCTGAACTGCTGAAAACTTTCGAGAAGCTCGGTATTTCACTGCAGGAACAGAAGCGTCTTTCAGGAGTTGCTGTTGACGCGGTGTTTGATAGTGTTTCCGTTACAACAACTTTCAAAGAAGAACTTTCAAAACTTGGAATAATTTTCTGCTCAATGTCAGAAGCTATACAGGAGCATCCTGAACTTATTAAAAAATATATCGGGTCAGTTGTACCATACACAGATAATTTTTATGCAGCGCTTAATTCAGCTGTATTCACAGATGGTTCATTCTGCTATATTCCAAAAGGTGTCAGATGCCCGATGGAGCTATCAACATATTTCCGCATAAACACAAGCGGTACAGGTCAGTTCGAGAGAACACTTTTAATTGCTGATACGGGCGGTTATGTAAGCTATCTTGAAGGATGTACTGCGCCTATGAGAGATGAGAATCAGCTTCACGCAGCAGTTGTAGAACTGATTGCGCTTGATGACGCTACCATAAAATACTCAACAGTGCAAAACTGGTACCCTGGCGATAAAGAAGGCAAAGGCGGCATTTATAATTTTGTTACAAAGCGCGGCGCGTGCAGGGGAAAGAATTCAAAAATTACCTGGACCCAGGTTGAAACAGGCTCTGCTATTACATGGAAATACCCAAGCTGTATTCTGCAGGGTGATAATTCCATTGGTGAATTTTATTCAGTAGCCGTTACCAATAACTACCAGCAGGCTGATACAGGCACAAAGATGATACATCTTGGAAAAAATACAAAGAGTACGATAATATCAAAAGGAATTTCTGCAGGCAAGAGTAATAACTCATACCGCGGTTTGGTAAAAGTACATAAGAATGCGGATAACGCAAGGAATTTTACTCAGTGTGATTCTTTGTTAATTGGCGATAGATGCGGAGCGCATACTTTCCCCTACATTGAAGTAAGCAACGCATCAGCAAAAGTAGAGCATGAAGCGACAACATCAAAGATAGGCGAAGATCAGCTCTTTTATTTAAGACAGCGCGGTATAGCGCAGGAAGATGCGATAAACTTGATAGTGAACGGTTACTGTAAAGATGTTTTCCGTGAACTGCCTATGGAGTTTGCTGTTGAAGCGCAGAAGCTGCTCAGCATTTCTCTTGAAGGAAGCGTTGGGTAATACCAGTTATCAATTATCAATTATCAATTATCAATTATCAATGAGCAATAAAAAGCAAATAAAATAATAAAATATAATCACAAAGGAATTTAAATTAATGTTAACAGTAAAAGACCTTTTTGTAAGGGTAGAATCCGCCGACGGTGGAAAAGAGATTTTGAAGGGGATAAACCTTCAGGTAAATGCGGGTGAAGTTCATGCTATTATGGGACCCAACGGTTCAGGTAAAAGCACGCTTGCAAATGTAATAGCGGGAAAAGATGGCTACGAAATAACAAGCGGCGAAGTTACACTCGAAGGAATGGATCTGCTTGATATGAACCCTGAAGAAAGAGCAAGAGAAGGTGTTTTCCTAGCATTTCAATACCCGGTTGAAATACCAGGTGTTAGCAATGCAACATTCCTGAAAACTGCGCTCAATGAAATCCGCAAGCATAAAGGAATGGAAGAGCTTGACGCTATGAACTTCCTGAAATTCATGAGAGAAAAAATGAAAGTTGTTGGAATTGATGAAAAACTTATTAACCGTCCGGTTAACCAGGGATTTTCAGGCGGCGAAAAGAAAAGGAATGAAATATTCCAGTTACAGATGCTGCAGCCTAAACTTGCTGTTCTGGATGAAACCGACTCAGGCCTGGATATTGACGCATTGAAAATTGTTTCAGCCGGTGTTAATCTCTTCCGTAATAAAGATAATGCTGTAATTGTAGTTACTCATTACCAGAGGTTATTAAATTACATTGTGCCGGATTTTGTTCATGTGCTTGTTGATGGCAGGATAGTTAAATCAGGCGGTAAAGAGCTTGCTTTAGAACTTGAAGAAAAAGGCTACGATTGGGTTACAATCCCTGAAACAGCAGTGGCAACAGTCTAATAGAGAAAAAGAAAAATGGATAATATAAGAACAAAAGAGCATTATTTAGCTGAATTCAAGGCAATTGAAGAAAGCATGAACGGTGAAGCTTCTTCAGCTTTTCACCAGCTCAGAAAAAATGCTATTGACAAATTTGACGAAATGGGATTCCCAACGGTTAAGCATGAAGACTGGAAATATACCAATGTTAACGCCTTGTTGAAATATGACTTCACGCACGGAAGCAGCATTAAACTTACAAAAAAAGAAGTTGAGCAATTCCTAATAAAAGGACTTGCTGAGAACCTTATAGTTTTTGTAAATGGTAATTATTCCTCCGAGCATTCATACATTCAGAAGCAGGATAAAGGCATCATTATTGAAAGCCTGAAGGATGTATTGAAAAATAATCCGGAGCGTGTTCTTGGTCATATTGGTAAGTATGCCGGTATGGAAAATGGCTTTACGGCATTGAACACTGCATTTGCAAAAGAAGGTACTGTAATAATTATTCCGGATAATGCTGAGGTTAAAAGCCATATACATATTCTGAATATTACAGGTGAAGCCGGAAAACATATAATTACCCAGCCAAGGAACCTGATATTAACAGGAAAGAACTCCATAGTTAAGATAATTGAAAGCTATCACAGCTTAAGCAGCGAAGAAAATCTTGTTAATGCAGTGAGCGAAATAGTGGTTGGCGAAAATTCATTTGTTGAAATTTACAGGTTACAACAGGAAAATTCAGGTTCATTCCATATTAACCGCACACAGGCTGTACTGGGCAGGAATTCAACCTTCACCCACTACAGTGTAACACTTGGCGGTGGACTTGTAAGGAATGATACTAATGTTCTTTTAAATGATGAGAATTGTACGGGCAATCTTTACGGTCTATATTTAACTGAAGGAAACCAGCACGTTGATAATCACACATTAATAGATCACGCAAAACCGCATTGCCAGAGCAACGAAATGTATAAGGGAGTTTTAAACGATAGTTCACGCGGAGTATTTAACGGCAAGGTATTTGTAAGAGAAGATGCGCAGAAGACAAATGCTTATCAGTCAAATAAAGCGATATTACTTGCAAACACAGCAACTATTGATACAAAACCGCAATTAGAGATATACGCTGATGATGTAAAATGTTCGCATGGGGCAGCAATCGGTCAATTAGATGATGAAGCAGTGTTCTACCTTCGCTCACGCGGTATAGGCGCTGAACATGCAAAGCGCGTGCTGATAAGAGCTTTTGCAAACGATATATTTGAGACTATTGAGAATGAAACGTTTCATGAGCATTTGAATCATTTGGTTTTTGAGAAGCTGGGATGAGGAATTGTTGTTGGTGAACTTAACTCAAAAACGAGTCAGGAAAACAAGTCCAGCAACACCAACAACGGGGGTAAATAAGCATTGACGCAGTCAATGCACTCCAAAGAAAAGCAAAAAAACAAATAGAATAATAACAATTGCAGGAAACACTGACAAAGAAAATATTTGATGTTAATGGAATAAGGAAGGATTTTCCTATTTTACAAAGGGAAATTGATGGGAAACCTTTAGTTTATTTTGATAATGCAGCAACTTCACAGAAACCGCAAAGTGTTATTAATTCAATAAGCGATTATTACTCGAAATATAATGCAAATATTCACAGGGGAGTTTATTCAATCAG
>JANPBV010000209.1:0-11237 GCA_031430615.1 Ignavibacteria bacterium
TGTATTTATATAATTTTAATTCTGTAACTTTTGTATCAGTGCAATCCAATTTTGAAACGCCTTTATATCTAAGCTGAATTCTTTCAGCTAATATTCCCTTTGTTAAATTTGGGTCACGGTCAACAAGGTAAACCGTTCCCGTTGTATCAATCCCCCGTAATGTGCAGGTGTAAATTATATGATACAACATTGTTATATTTCCTCGTTGTAAAACACTGATTGTAATTTGGCTTGCCTCAATATCTCCCTGTAAAATTGTTTTCTTTCACTGCGGGATTTGTGAAGTAATAATTTATTCAGCTTTCCGAGTATTGAAACAAGCCTGTTAGTAAAATATCTTATTAAGAAATTTTTAAACATAATTACACTTTGAATACTTCCTTTGCTTTTGCAATTGTTTTCGGACCCACTACGCCATCACTTGTAAGCCCGTTCTCTCTCTGGAAGTCCTTTACCGCAATTAGCACGCTCTCACGGAGCTTGTTCTGCTCTACTCTTGAAACGGGGATATACTGAACGTGTCCCTCGTCATTTTTTGCAATTAAAAATAAACCCGCTTGAGTGAAACAAGTCCTTAAATGTTTGTAATCACCGTCATAGGAAAACTTACCATTAATATTAAATGCGCAATCAACAGCTATTCCGTAATGATGCATTCCATTTTTTGGGATACCGCTTGCACCGTTTTTGTAATGAGTATATTGCAGGGCATTGCTTCGGTATGTTTCAACAAATACCACTTTTACCTTTGGATATTTTGCATTGAAATATGCAATCCCGCTTGTAACTTTTTTATAAAAATCGGGAAATAATAAATTTACATCTTTACCCGGATTTGGTGAAAAATAAACAGGGCTTGTTATTAATTTTTGTAAATAAAAATCTGCAATTGCTTTCATGGTTAGTTTTCCTTTCCGGCGGCTGTTTCCATTTCCGCCATTTGTTTAGAAACTGAAATTATATTTTCAAGCTCTTTTTTTGTTAAATGACAACGCAAGTAAAGTTCTGCAATTATCAATGAAGCATTCCATGATAATTCTTTTTTAGTGTCCTTTTCAGGATATACAAGTAGTCTCAATTGCCACCTCCTAAGCTGAATTCAGCTATAGCATTGAGGTAAACCGGTCTAACAGGATCATTACCGGCTTTGATCTCAATTATTCCGGTATTGGGTAATACAAATTTCAGATTTCCCTCAATAACCGATCTATCATTTTGAGTTATCTTAACGTTTGCTCCGATAAATACTTTTAACAGATCAATTTTGTGTTGCTCCGTTAATTTGACATTGTTAATGTTAGTTATCATAATATTTTTTTATGTTAGTTGAAAAATATTTTTATTTAATTCAATGTTTGTAAAAATGTAATTACTTCTGGATATGTTAAGAACACAAATACATTTTCTGTAGCCTGAATATTTTTAATGTTATTTTCAGCCGGAACAATGTTAGACTTTGCCATTATTTCTGAAAGGTCTCCCTCGTCTGATTTCATTTCTTTAAACATTTTTCCCGCTGCTTGTATCATTGGGTCAAGGCTATTACCCGCATTAGGCAGGCAAACTTCCCACCCGTTAGCTAATTTTGTAATTACAATTCCGTTAAACGATGCCATATGTTGCATTTTGTTTTCCTCCTGTTAGTTATTTTATGAAGCCTTATTTTTAAAATTAAATAAATTTGGAAGTATTGTTGTTAATTCCTCTACTCCATTTATAGCTTTCAATGCCTTGTCCCTACCAACACGATCCAATCTATTCCATGCATAATCTTTTTCAAGACAACGCCAAAACCATGCATTAGGAACTTTACCATTCCAACCCGGAGACCCGGCTAATGTTGTTAATGCATATTTTATATTCCTCTCCCAAAAGTGAATGTCACTCTGAGAAAATTTTTTAAAAAATTGTGTCCGTTTATTTTCATATTGCAAAGGTATTTTTTTAAAATATTCATACTTGTAATGCTGTGTTTCATTAAGTGTTCTAAAATATTTTTCCTCACTATCTTCTGTAACTGTTCCTTGAGCAGTCGCAATGAATGAGTAATTGAATTTGAAAACATATCCTTGAGCAAACTGGCGATCCAGTACAGAAAAATACTTTGGAAAATTTAAGATTAAAACCGGCATTATTTTCTTAAGGGTTGCTATTGGAATATTGCACTCGTCATTTATTTCCTGATAAGTGACTACTCTTGAAGTTTCGTTTGTATGTAAAAACGGGTTTAATAATTTGCAGATAGCAAAAAAGGCGAGTTTGTAACTTGGGGTAAAAGGAATTAATTTACCCTTTTTTCTGGGATCTGTTAATAGCATCCTTGAATTCAGAATCTCATTCGGCGCAGGAAAGTAGTTTATACCCATGATTTTTCAAGATTGTTTAAATGTAGGAATTAGTGTATTTCCATAAATTTGGCAATCTCCCCCATCAGGGGCAGGGTAAAAATTAAGGGACAAATTTTGTTGAATTCAACTTTACAAACTATATATTATGTAAAGTTGAATGTTATATAAGAATTGATGATTAGTCAGTAACGATGATAAATGGTTTTTCTATCTCCCCTGTTTAATGATAATCTCAATATTCTATGAGTTGATAATTGAGTCGTCAATATTATTATAAGATTATACCTTTTGGTATGATACCAATTGGTATAACATATTGTATGAATATGCGATAAATATGCTGTTTAAAAATAAATTGATTTATTTTCATTATTTTCGCTAAATAAATTGATAAAATGGTGAATTTCTGTTATTTTTGTAGATGGAAATAAATTTCTACTTAATACTCGCGCTCCTGTTATTTTCAATCGGAGTAATTGGCGTCCTAACAAGAAGAAACGCTATAGTTGTCTTCATGTGTATAGAACTTATGCTGAATTCTGTTAACCTGGTCTTTGTAACATTCTCATCATTTTTAGGGAATCTAAACGGCCAGATATTTGTGTTTTTTATTATGACAGTTGCCGCCGCGGAAGCTGCTGTAGGGCTTGCAATTATCATCGCGCTTTACCGTAATAAATCAACAATTAATCTGGATGAAATTAATATTCTAAAATGGTAAAATATTTCTATTTAATTGCAGTTTTACCTTTAATTGGATTTTTGATTAATGGTCTTTTTGGTACTAAGATTAAGAATGAAAAAGTATCAGGAATTATCGGCTCACTTACAGTACTAGGCTCTTTCATAATTACAATACTTGCATACCTTGAAATTACATCTCTTCCTGAAGAAGCCAGGAGTATCACCATTCCCCTTTTCAATTGGATAACATCAGGAACATTAAACATCAGCGCTGCATATCTTATGGATCCGCTATCAATCACAATGTGTCTGATAATAACCGGTGTTGGATTTCTTATCCACGTTTACGCAATTGGATATATGCATGGCGATAAAGGTTTTGCAAGGTTCTTTGCTTTTTTAAACCTGTTCATTTTTGCAATGCTGAATCTTGTACTAGGCGATAACATGCTTTTAATGTTCCTAGGCTGGGAAGGCGTTGGACTTTGTTCATACCTGCTAATTGGGTTCTTTTACCAAAAGAAATTTGCGGGTGATGCGGCTAACAAAGCTTTCTGGGTAAACCGTATTGGTGATTTTGGTTTCATGCTTGCGATGTTCTTTATATTTATGAATTTTGGCACATTGAATTTCCAGGGAATTATTACCGCAATTCCCGGTTCTGTAATTCCTGTTTCAATGTTTACAATTATAACATTACTTTTATTTCTTGGCGCAACCGGTAAATCAGCGCAGATACCGTTATTCATTTGGCTGCCTGACGCTATGGCGGGTCCGACCCCTGTATCAGCTCTAATACATGCTGCTACAATGGTCACAGCGGGTGTGTATATGATAGGCAGGACTTCCCTGCTCTTTGCAATGGCTCCAATAACAATGGAAGTTGTAATGATAATTGGATGTTTAACTGCATTCATGGCGGCAACAATTGCAGTTGCGCAGAATGATATTAAAAAAATACTTGCATACTCAACTGTAAGCCAGCTTGGATTTATGTTTATGGCAATGGGTGCAGGAGCATTTTCAACGGGAATTTTCCACGTAACAACACATGCTTTCTTTAAAGCGCTAATGTTCCTTGGAGCCGGTGCTGTAATACACGGAATGCATGATGAGCAGGATGTTACAAAAATGGGCGGACTTAAAAATAAAATGAAAATTACATTCTTTACCTTCTTAATGGGCGGAATTGCAATTTCAGGTATTCCCCCGTTCAGTGGTTTCTTCAGTAAAGATGAAATACTTTCCAAATTATTCTTCGGCGGTCATTACGCAGTATTTGGTATAGCAGTATTAACAGCATTTATGACTGCGTTCTATGTGTTCAGGTTGATAAGTTTAACTTTCTACGGTAAGCCAAGGTATGATGAAGCTCACGTTCACCCGCATGAATCACCTGCGTGGATGACCGTACCGCTGATAATACTCGCAGTACTTTCAGTAGTTGGCGGATTTATAGGTATTCCGCACATCATAGGAACTAATCTTATCGAGCACTGGCTTGCACCTGTATTTGGACAGGCTTTGGCAATACTTCCTGAACATCATATTGTCGCTTCAACAGAAATTGGACTCATTGTATTTTCTGTTCTTGTTGCGGTAATAGCAATACTTGTTTCAATTAAAATGTTTTCTAAAGGCGAGAAGCTGGACGCGTTCTCAGGCGGTTTCTACAACCTGCTCAGAGATAAATACAGGGTTGATGAGCTTTATGATAAGATATTTATTTCACCGCTCAGGTGGCTTACAGAAGTATTCTATAAGATATTAGATGTAAAGATAATTGATGGCGCTGTTAACGGAACCGCGAAGTTCTTTAATAATCTTTCACTCGATTGGCGCAGGATACAAACAGGTGTGATTCAGGATTATGCGCTGTTTTCAGTTGCAGGCATACTTGCTATAATTTTATATGTATTACTAAGGTAACAAACAAAAAAAATATTACTTTGGATATCAGCTTTTTACTGGATATTTAAAGGAGGAGAAAAGGATGAGTGTAAAAACTTATCCTTTTTTATTGGTCACTATGTAATATACTTTTTAATTCTTCTGAGTTTGCTGCAAAATAAGTAGGTTCTTCTTTATTCAATTCTTCCCTGCTTCCATATCCATAAGTAACCGCAATTGAATCAATCCCGTTAATTTTAGCACCTTTAATATCATGATACCTATCCCCTATCATAATACATTCATTTTTGTTTAAGCCATTCATAATTATTGCATCAGTGATGAGTTTATCTTTAGCTTTATTATCTGCTGACATATCAGAGCCGTGAATACTATTGAAATATTCCTTAAGCTCAAAATGTGCAAGTATTATAAGAGCAAACTCCAGCGGTTTTGATGTTGCTATAAATAATTTATGACCTGCTTCCTGCAGTTCAGGTAACAATTTATCCATGTTTGGGTAGACTGTATTTTCAAATAATCCGGTTTCCGAATAATGCTCCCTGAAATGTTTAACAGCAATATCAGACTCTTCAGTGTTTAAATTATGCCTTTGTGTAAAATATGCCCTGAGTGGTGAACCTATAAAGCTTCTTAAATGATCAATGTCATTTTCAGATAAACCTATTTTGTTAAGTGAATATAGATAGGAGTTAATAATTCCCGGGCTTGAATCGGTAATAGTGCCATCAAGATCAAATAATACGTTCTTATATTTCATTAAGTGCTTGTAAGTCCAAGTTCCTTTGTTCTTTTCTTTTCAGCTTTAGTCAGGAAAGCTACTGCAACAAGAATGAAGCCCAGAGTAATCCAATCTTCGGTTACCGGGTATTTCCCTCCGAACGCAATTGCAAATATCAATGTAGCAGCCGTACCTGCTATTAAAGAAGTTAACCGGTTTACAAGCCCGGCAAATGTTGCTGTTCTTCCTTTGAACATGAAAATGAATACTGAAAAAAATGCGAGTAGCCCGAAAGCTAGTCCAGAAAGAATTGCCCAGCCCCACAAATTATCTGGTTTCGTAAATGCTTCATGGAATTGCACAACCTGTTTCAATGTCCACCCGAAAAGATCAGTTGAATTATAAATAATTATTCCTACAATAAGCATCGTAATAGTTGCAGCTATTTGTTCAATAGCGAAAAATGCTTTATTATCCTGTTTCACTCCTTTGCCACGAGTATTTTTGTAATAATTCATTATGTAAATTCTTATTGAATAAGCAATTAAATAGCTGGTAAGGATGGTCATTGCAGCAGTCGAACCCAGAAAATCGAAACTACCGGGTTTTAAATTAATTAAATTGGCGGCTACGGCAATTACGGCAAACATCACGGCTACATTTTCTTCCCAGAACACTTTTTTGTGTAATATTCCCTGTTTTATCTGGATAGCATCAATTGCCCTGCTGATAACTATGATGCTACCGCGCATTATTACCATTGCTACCATTACACTAATAGGCAAAGTATACATTAATGTAGTTGTAGGTATAACAACAGCCGTACAAATCCCTGACGGGATTATGTAAAGCAGTTCAGAAGGAATCTTTAAACCAAGAAAATTGCTATATGAGTTTGTTTGTATTCTGTACCATCTGAATAAAAGTACTACAACCAGGGCTAATAGATTGCCGCCGATTGTATTATAAACCAGATAGTTAATCTCAATCATACCCGGGAAACCCTGTGCAGAACTACCAAGGAAATACTTTACGGAAATACCTGTAATTACATATAATACAAAATATCCGATACAAAACTGGATCAACTGCCTTGAACTTCCTTCTTCTGATTTAAACATACTTCATCATACAGTTATTTTATGGTTGTGTAAATTCTTTATTAATAGTATTATTATCTATTAAACAGTAAAAATATCTTCAAATATAAACAAAAACTTAATCATATTTAATGCTAGTAATTGGAAGAAATCCCGTAATAGAAACATTAAAGTTTTCACAGGATACAATAAAAAAAATTATTATCCTTGATAGCATAACTGATAATAAAATAAGAGATATAGAAAAGACAGCTAAATTAAAGAATATTGAAGTTGAAAAACTTCCAAAACTGAAATTTGAACAGATCCTCGATAAAAAAGATAAGTCAGAAGGGATATCACAGGGAATAGTTGCCGAGGTAAGTGAGTTTGAGTATTCTAAAACCACAGAAATACTTAAATCATTAAACGATAAAGAACAGGCAACATTGATAATCCTGGATGAAATTCAGGACCCCCATAACTTTGGAGCTATTATCAGAACAGCGGTTTCAGCCGGAGCAGATGGCATTATAATTTCAGATAAAAACTCGGCAAAAGTGAACCATACTGTTATAAAAACTTCATCAGGGGCAACTAATTATATCAAAATATCAAAAGAACCAAATATTTACAAAACCATTGAGATATTGCAGGAAAGTAATTACAAGATTATTGGAACTGTGTTAAATTCTAACGATGATATATATAGTTTTAAGTTCCCCGATAAATGCGCTGTAGTTTTTGGCGGTGAGGGCGATGGATTAAGGAAAAATATAATTAATTTATGTGATAATTTGGTCAAGATACCAATGAAAGGTAAGATTGCGTCTCTTAATGTATCAGTATCAGCAGGTGTTACACTGTATGAGATATTAAGGCAAAGAGGTTATAAATAATTTCCGTAATATGTAATTGTTTTTATAAAAAAACCCGCTAGTAATAAAGCGGGCTTTTAAATTAATAAGTTATTACTTTGTTAAAATTCCCGCAAACTTAACTCAAAAAAAAAGTCAGGACGGGATTTCTGATTAAGTAACTCAGTTACTTAATCATCATCATCTTCTTAGTTTCAATAAATCCATTATCAGTATTTATTGTATAATAATAAACACCGCTTGAAAGCCTCGAGGCATCAAAATTCATTTTGTATGAACCTGCTATTTTAAATTCATCAGCTAATAGAGCAACCTGTCTGCCTAAGACGTCATATACTTTGAGTGTCACATATGATGATTTAGGAATGTTATACTCAATGGTTGTGCTTGGGTTAAACGGATTAGGATAATTCTGATTTAATGAAAATTTGGATGGTATATTCTGATTACCGGTTATTCCTGTAACAGGATTACCGATCTTAATAACAAACAAACCTTCTCCAATGTTACTTGCTATAATTTTACCTGATGAGGGGAACATGAAGACTCCCCAGCACCCTGAAAATTGCGCATTATTATTTGTTGGAAAAGTATCGTACCAGGCTATTTCCTGCGGTGATGTTGGATCTGTTATATTAAGTATTCTAACCCCTGCAGTATAATGAGCAACTACAGCAAGATTATTATATATTTCAACATTATGTACAATAGCCGTTGTAATTCCTGTGGGCTGCCATGAAGTAACCAGTATAACATTGTTAAGATTAGATTTATTCCATACCTTTAATTTACCGTTTGGTGAGCTTGTTTCATCGGTAGTATAAATAAATCGTCTGTCATTTGCAATGGCGCAGTTATGAGGAAAGGGATTAGGATTATTTAACCATGAATTTATATTTACTAAATTATCTTTATTAGCCGCGTTTATAACTGAAATTGGACCGTCAAATATATTTGCTGCATAAATTGTATCATTTAAAATTCTACAATCATGAACATAAAGATCTGACCACTGTCCCCTTTTTACGGGTGATTGAGGATTGGTTATATCAAGTATTGTTATACCACCCTGCTCAGAGCCACCTACTGTATTATTTCCACCGTTCAGGTATAGATATGGACCCGATTGAGAAATGGAATGTGTATTTGAATAACCAGTATATGAATATGTAGATACCAGACTGACTGAATCAGGTAAGTATTGTAAAGCAATTATCTGAAGTCTGCTGTTAGTGCCTTCCGAAACAACATAAGCATAACTTGAAAAGACTTTCATTTCTCTCCAGTTGGAAGTTACTCCGGTAACAAAATCAACTTCATGGATGTTTGCAGTATCGGTAATATCATAAAATGCTGTGCCGGTATTGCATCCTAATATCGCGTACTCTCTTCCGTTTGGTCCTGCGTATCCCCAAAGAGCTGAATAACCGTTTCCGTGCTCATCTTTCTGAGCAAGCAGAATAGTATTCTGATTTGGAAGCTGGCTGTAATTTACTCCAAAAGTAAGTAAAAATAAAACGAAGGCAATAATAAATTTTTTCAATTCTGTATTTTTTATATTTATTTTGTTAATACCATTTTTTTAGTTTCGGTAAAGCCGTTATCAGTACTTAAAGTGTAATAATAAATCCCGCTTGAAAGCATACCGGCATCATAACCGATCCTGTAAGAACCTGCAGTTTTATACTCATCGGCTAGAACCGCAACCTGTCTGCCTAAAACATCAAATATCTTTAAAGTAACATGTGATGCGCTCTTGAGTGAAAATTCAATATTAGTTGTTGGGTTAAACGGGTTTGGATAATTCTGACTCAATTCAAACTTATCAGGAGTATTGTTTACCGGGTCATTAATTCCTACTAACGGAATAGTTGGTTTTACAACGTAAAGTCCGGTTTGCCTGTCTGAAGCAATGATCTTTCCTGAAGGGAACATGAAAACGCCCCAGCATCCATTATATGAATTGTTATTGTTTGATGGATATGTATCATACCATGCTACTTCTGTTGGTACTAATGGATTTGTAATATTGATCAGTCTGAAACCTGCAGAATAATGCGCCACAAGAGCATAATTTCCGTAAACTTCAACATTATGCACAATTGCAGTTGTAATACCTGTTGGCATCCAGTTTGTAACAAAAGTAACGTTAGATAGATTTGAAATATTCCAAATTTTTAATTTGCCATTTGGTGTTGATGTTTCATCAGTTGTTAAAATATATGTTCTACCGGCAAGCAGCGCAACATTATGCGGGAATGGATTTGGATTATTTACCCATGAAGCTATTGTTACAGGTGTATTTTTGTTTGCAACATTTACAACTGTAATTGTTCCCGGCGGATCATAAATATTGGCAACATACATAGTGTCATTTCTTACACGGCTATCATGAACATAATATGTTCCCCATCCGCCTCTTACAACAGGTAATTCAGGATTAGAAGTAAGATCAAGTATTTTCGTTCCTCCAATATCAGGAAGACCGGTTGTAACATTTCCGCCATTTAAATATAAATAGGGTCCATCCTGCTGAATTGAATGTGTCTTTGTGTATCCAGTATAAGTAAAAGTTCTTACAAAATGAATAGAATCAGGGAGATACTGCAGGTCAATTATCTGAAGTCCGCTGTTTGTTGCTTCCGAAACTATGTAAGCATAATGAGAGTAAACTTTCATTTCTCTCCAAGAGCTTGATAAACCTGTCTGGAAATCAACTTCGTGAATATTTGCTGAATCAGTTACATCGTAAAATGCAGTACCTGTAGCGCACCCAAGAATTGCATACTCTCTGCCATTAGGTGCTCTGTATCCCCATATAGCGGAATATAAAGTTGCAGAAGGATGCTCGTTCTTATTTGCCAGCAAAGACATGTTACTATGGCCAAGCTGCGCAAATGTGCTGTTTTGAGCAATTCCAAGAATTGAAAGAGTAATAAGTATTACAAGAAAGAAATTCTTAATCTTCATTTGAAATTTTTTAGAAATTATTAAATTTTTGTTATTATTAGGTGTAATTATATAGAAATATGTTCATATAAGCAACTATCATTAATTTGCATTTAATAGTAATATCAGTTACTGATTTTCATCAGTAAAATTAGTGACTTTTATCGTCTTTTTCGGGGTTTTCTATGTTAAATTGTTTGATTTTGGTATAAAGGTGGCTTCTTTGGATATCCAAAGCCTCTGCGGTTTTTGAAATGTTCCAGTTATTTTCTGCAAGCTTCTTTTCTATGAAAATTTTTTCGGAAACATCCTGGAAATCTCTGAGTGTAGAGTCAGAGTTTATCAGTTTATCCATTTCAGAGGTATAAGATTGATTTTCAGATTCAATGTTTTTTCTGTCAATAATATCAGAATCTGAAAGGATAATTAACCTTTCAATGGTATTTTTTAATTCACGCACATTACCAGGCCATTTTAGTGAACTGAGGTATTCCAGCGCTTTTGGAGTAAATGTTTTAACAGGCAAATCATTTTTCAACGATATTTCCTTAGTAAAATGGCATGCCAGCTCGGGTATATCTTCACTTCTGCTTCTAAGAGGTGGAAGTACAAGTGTTAAAACATTCAATCTGTGAAACAGGTCTTCACGGAATTGCCCTTCCTGTAT
>JANPBV010000210.1:0-4511 GCA_031430615.1 Ignavibacteria bacterium
TGTCACGCTTAAAGACGATAAGAATTTTTTTCCTACATATATGGGTGTGCCATTCATGCGGCAGGCAATGGATACAAAAGCCAAGGAACTTATCAAGCTTCTTGCAAATACAATTAATGATAGCTTAATGAGGGCAATGAACTCTAAAGTGCTGTATGAAAATAAAAGTTTCGGCGATGTGGCAAATGAATTTCTTAAGGATAACAAATTAATAGGTAACAAGGAGAAATATGAAAATAGATCAGCCGCAGATGAAATTATGCAGAAAACCATACGCCACTTGCAGATAACTTTCATTTCTCTTCTTCTTGCAATATTAATTGCGTTTCCTGTGGGAGTATTGCTTTCGGCATTCCCCGCTTTTTCAAAACCTGTTTTATATATTACAGGTTTACTTCAAACGATTCCTTCCATTGCCTTGCTTGCAGTTATGATACCCATATTCGGCATTGGGATTGTTCCCGCAGTTGTTGCGTTATTCCTGTACGCATTACTGCCAATTCTGAGGAACACAACTATCGGTATTTATTCAGTTGACCCCGTTATAAAAAAAGTAGCATCAGGTATGGGTTTAACCACATGGCAAAGATTAAGACATGTGGAAATTCCATTAGCAATGCCATCAATATTTGCCGGGATAAAAACTGCCGCTGTAATTAATATTGGTACGGCTACACTTGCGGCGTTTATTGGGGCAGGGGGGCTTGGTGAGTTCATAGTAACCGGACTTGCATTGAACGATACATCTCTGATATTAAAAGGCGCAATACCCGCAGCCTTGCTTGCTATACTGGTTGAATTCATTTTTGAAATTCTTGAGCAGATATTCATTCCAAAACACTTAAAACAAAAAACTTCTTAAAAATTTATGCAGGAAGTCCGGTTACTATCACATAATTACCCGGTTTATATTGCAATATGGTTTATAGTAACTGTATTTATTCTTTGGTTCTTTCGCTTTATGTACCGTAAATCAAGAGAAACAGAAGACCGGCAAACTAAAAGCTCATTGTTCACAATTACAGTAATTCTCGGGGTACCCTTGTTGCTCTTTACAGTAATAGGACCATTAATTTTTATTATAGGTGATAAGAACATGCAGCCGGTATTAAGGTATTTATGGATTGGCCTGATAGCCATATTTATTTTATTCCTTATCTTTAAACAAAGAAAACCTGATTGAAGAAACTGAAGAAGCTCTTTACCGGTGAGATTTGAACAAAAAATATAAAACAGTTTCCTGATTTCTGAAAAAATCGATTGTTTGGATACTGAATATTAAACTCCGAAGGAGTGATATTATTGTAATACAAGAATAAAAATAATAACAAACCCCGAAGTGGTGACATAATTTATCAATATAAAATCAATATTCCCTCAACTCACTTGTTGAAATACTCACAACACCTTTCAGCGGATTTTCTACCGAATAAACAATAGCATTCAAAACATTCTTAAGCTTTACAGGATACAATCTCTTCGCGGTTTTACTAAACGGTGGAATTATCATAAACAGCCAGTATAATGGTAATATCAGGTATGGCCAGTAATGCCCTTTGCCCAATACATACCAGGGTTTAATAAATACTGCGTTCATTCCTCCAGAGCGGGACATCATTTCTTCGCCCTTTTTCCTAACCCTGATAAATTCCTTCATAACCGGGGCCGGTTCAGCAACACTCAAATAAATAAATTGTTTAATGCCAGATTCTGTTGCGGTTTTAACGGATTCTTGAATTGAAACAAGGTCAATTTCATTAAATTCTTTTTCTTTCCCCGGACCCGGATGCGATACTCCAATTAAATGAATGAAAATATTACATCCCTTTACATTTTCTGTAAATGAATTTCTATCCAAGGCGTTACCATAAATAATATTACAGCCTTCAGGCAGTTTGTTCTCTGAACCTTTTCTTACCAGCGCGTTAACTTCAAATCCTTTAGCAATAAGTAACGGAATCAGCCCTGAGCCAATATAGCCCGTACCGCCTGTTATGAATATTTTTTTGTTGATTTGTGTCATAAAATTATTTACGATAAAATCTAATAAATAGATTTATATATGAATAGCCACGGTCTTTAGACCCTGGAACAAATTGTTTATAAATTCCGGGCTTTAGCCCTCAATTTATTGTAACTTCTACATCACGATTTATATAAAAAAAGAGACAGGTCATAGACCTGCCTCTACTTATAAAAAAGCCCGATAGTACCGAGCTAAAATTTTAGCTCATCATTTCTTTGACTGTCTGGTCAAATAATTTATGTTTTTTCTTTCCAATTATTTCCTGTATCTGCATTAATCCCTGTATTAAAGCATCGGGTCTGGGGGGACAGCCTGCGACATAAACATCAACGGGCAGGAACTGGTCAATACCCTGCACGACGGAATAGCTTCTGTACATACCCCCTGTAGATGTGCATGCGCCCATTGCTATACAGTATTTCGGCTCGGGCATCTGATCCCAGATCTTCCTTACAACCCATGCCATTTTATATGTGCAAGTTCCGGCAACTATCATTAAATCAGATTGTCTTGGAGAAAAACGAAATACCTCACTTCCAAAGCGTGATGCGTCATATCTCGAAGCGGCAAAAGCCATCATCTCAATTGCGCAGCACGATATACCCATTGGCATTGGCCACACAGAGTTTTTCTCAGCCCAGCCGAGAATATCACTTATCTTAGTTGTAAAGAAACCGTCATTTTGTATACTTGAGTTTATATCAGACATATATTACTTTCCTTTTAATTCAACTTTAACCGTTAGTTCCATTTCAATGCGCCTTTACGGAGCATGTAAAAATATCCCACAAGTAACAGAACAATAAATACTAACATTTCTATCAAAGCATAAGTAAGCATTACACCTTTAAAACTCCTGAATGTAACTGCCCAGGGATACATAAATACTATTTCGATATCAAATATTATGAAAAGCATTGCCGCCATATAGTATTTAATCGAAAATTTAGAGTGTGCGGTTCCATAAGGCTCTACACCACTTTCGTAAGTTGATAGTTTTTCTGCATTAGGTTTTTTGGGACCTAATATCTTTGAAACTATAACATTTATGATGGCAAAAGCAACTGCTCCGCCCATCATTAATAATATTGGTACGTAGGTTTCTAACATAATGAGCAAAAATAGCAAAATATTAGTATTATTCAAATTCAATTATATGGGATACTTAAATGTTTAAAAAACATTAATTATGAGGAATTCTGATACTAACTTATATTACTTGAGATAAAATCCCTCAACTAATTCTTTATGTCTTTCTTCAATAACTTTTCTTTTTAACTTTAATGTTGGTGTAAGCTCACCGCTTTCAATAGTAAAAGGTTTATCCAGCAGCGCGAACTTCCTTACCCGCTCATACTTGGCAAGCGGTTTTTGCAAGACGTCAATTTCTGATTCATAAAAATTATTTATAACATCGTTTTCTGTTAATTCGGTAATACTGCTATATTTTATGTTAACTTTCCCAGCGAACTCTTCAAGCTTATCAATATTTGTGTAGATCAATGCCGTTACAAAATGTTTTTCATCTGAAGCAAATGATATTACCTGTTCAATATAGCCTGAGCGCTCAAGGTTTTCTTCTATATGAGTGAGCGATATATACTTCCCGCCAGCGGTTTTTATTAATGTTTTTTTCCTGTCAGTAATTTTTAGTGAGCCATCGCTATCTATTAAACCAATATCACCTGTATGCAGCCAGTTATTTATTATCATTTCATTTGTATCCCTATCATTCCTGTAGTAACCAAGCATTACGTTATCACCCTTTACTAAAATCTCACCATCATCTGCTATTTTTACTTCAACATTTACTAAAGGCGGACCCACAGTACCAAACTTATTTTTATCAAGCCTGTTAACTGAAATCACAGGTGATGCTTCTGTCATACCGTAACCCTGTAATATCAATAAACCAATTGAATCAAAAAATTCAGCTACTTCTTTATTTAACGCTGAACCCCCGGAGATAAAAAACTTTATTTCACCGCCGGTTCGCTTTCTAATTTCAGAAAACACTTTCCTATCCGCAAGCTTCCAAAGGAAATTTTTTTTATTGGTTCTGAATTTCCTGCCAATCATTAAGGCATTTTTGGTTATTGTTCTTTTTACAGCAGGCATCTTCTCAATATTTTTCATTAAGCGTGATTGTATCCTGTTGAAAAGTAAAGGTACAGCAAGTACAATAGTAGGTTTTACTTCTGCCATTTGTGCGGCTAATGTGTCTATATTCTTTGCGTAGTGAATAGATGCTCCTTTTGATAGAGGTAAGTAATATCCCGCAGTTCTTTCATATGTATGCGCAAGCGGCAGGAATGATAAAAACCTGTCATCGCTTGTTACCGGAAAGGAATCAGTACACTGCTTAACATTTGCAAGAACATTTTTATGTGATAAACACACACCCTTAGGTGTCCCCGTAGTGCCGGATGTATAAATTATAGTTAACAGGTCACCGGATTTTTGTTTCTTAGAGCATTCATTGAAG
>JANPBV010000211.1:0-5663 GCA_031430615.1 Ignavibacteria bacterium
TGCTGTTAAGAAAGTAAAAGGAAAGCCTTCATGTATCATAGCATATACCAAAATGGGTAAAGGAGTTTCGTTTATGGAAGATAATTATAAATGGCACGGTGTTCCGCCAAATGATGATCAAGGTAAAGTTGCTTTGGGAGAACTTACCTCCACTAAATATGGAGATTTTGTAGATTATTATAATGGAAAATAATATGAAAAAAACATTTATTTTGTTTTCAGTCCTAGTATTACCTTTGTTTTTTGTATCATTTGGTATCATTGGATGCTCAACCCTGGGCAGCGATGAAAAAAAACTATCTATGGAAATAGTTATGGATGGTACTTTTTCAGCTGTTGATGATAAACGGGAAGTTCTGATAAATAACAATGAGCAGTATCAGAGTTTAATGAATGAGGTTTACAAAAATCTTGACCAGATGCCTAGGATACCTGTAATCGATTTTACAAAATACAGTATTATAGCTGTTTTTATCGGACCCAGAAGCAATGGAGGTTTTATGGTAGCAATTGATAGTATAAATGAAGGTTCGAACAGCATTTCTGATAATGTAACAGAAACGACCCCGGGAAAAAATTGTGTAACAACAGAAGTTATAACTAAGCCTTTTACCATTGTCAAAATTCCAAAGACTGATAAAAAACCTGTATTTAAAACCAAACAAATTGTTAAAGATTGTAAATAATTAAAATGAAGTCGTAATAATTAAACTGAATATGAACTACATACATAAATTTGAAAACTTTTTAATAGAAAATTTAGACCTTAAAAATCCGGAATTAAAAGAAACACGCCGCGGTTTTGGTGATGCTTTAGTTGCTCTTGGCAAATCAAACCCTGATGTTGTTGTGCTTGGTGGCGATGTGAGCGGCTCTGTGAGAACAGATATGTTTCGTGACGCTTACCCTGATAGATTCTTTTCTGTTGGTATTGCTGAGCAGGATATGATGGGAACAGCAGCAGGTCTGGCTGTGGTTGGTAAAATTCCATTTGCTTCAACATACGGTGAATTTGCGACAGGCAGACCTTTTGATCAGATAAGACAATCAATTGCCTATAGCCAAATGAATGTTAAAATTTGCGCTTCACATTGCGGCTTTACTGTTGGACCCGATGGCGCTACTCACCAGTCACTTGAAGATGTGGGTATAATGAGAATTCTTCCGCATATGAATGTAGTTACACCGGTTGATTACAACCAAACATACCGCGCAATTATAGAGTGTACAAAAGTAAATGAGCCGTTCTATATCAGATTTTACAGGGATAACTCACCCAATTATACCAATCCCGATGCCCCGTTTAGATTCGGCAAAGCCGATACATTATACGAAGGCAGCGATTGCACAATTATCGCAAGCGGACTTATGGTTTGGGAAAGCATCCAGGCTCTTGAAAAACTTGCTGAGGAAAAAATCTCTGTCAGGCTTATCAACATGCATACCATTAAGCCAATTGACCGCGCAGCAATTGTTAAAGCCGCCAAAGATACAGGCTGCATTGTTACATGTGAAGATCACCAGAAGTATGGCGGTCTTGGCGGAATTGTTGCTGAAGTGCTTGCTGAAGAATATCCCGCACCTGTGGAATTTATTGGGGCAAGTGATACTTTCGGCGAGTCAGGTAAAGCTACCGAGCTGTATGAAAAATACGGTATTGCAAGCCGTTTTATTGTTGAGGCAGTTAAAAGAGCTATAAAAAGAAAAAAGTAATTAATTTTTAAGGATTTAATAAAACCGTCTAAGGGTACTTTCTTTGTTGATACTGACACAGAAAAAAAATTTGCAAGAATTTTTATAGCTCTTATACGGTTTTACTATTATAAAGCTTTTTAATTCCCGCGCAGGCGGGAATCCAGTAAATGAATAAATATATAAAGTATTTTTAATCCTATAACATCATATAAAGTAATTATTATTAAAATAATAAAATAGAGATACCCGCTTTCCTGCCTGCCGCAGGCATGGCGCGGTTAAGGTGTAAAAAATGAATAAATCTAAATACCTACTCATTGGAGTAACTTTTATCGCAGTACTTGCATCTGGATTTATCTTCGGACATTTTATTTTTAAGAATGAAACCGGTAACCTGAAGGCAAATGAAAATATCACAAGAGAGCGTGTAAACCAAAACATTACTGATACACGTGAGAATGCTATTACAAGAACAGTTGGCGATGTATCAAAAGCTGTTGTGGGAATCAGTGTCACCGAGGTAAGGGAGTACCGCGACCCGTTTGGCGATGACCCCTTTTTTAGACAGTTTTTTGGTGACCGATCTTACAAGCAGGAAGTCCAGGGACTTGGGTCAGGTTTCCTTATATCTGATGATGGCTATATAATAACCAATGACCATGTTGTTGGGAATGCCACCAAAGTTGTTGTAACTATGACAAATGGAGATCATGTTGAAGCTGAAATTATTGGTAAAGATTCATTCAGCGATATTGCACTGTTGAAGATCAACAAATCGGGGTTACCTTTTATCAAACTCGGTAATTCTGATGATGTATTAATTGGGGAGTGGGCTGTTGCTCTTGGTAATCCATTCGGTTTGTTTGAGGTAAACTCCAAGCCTACTGTTACCGTTGGTGTTGTAAGCGCCACAGGAATGAAACTCAGCTCAAACGAGAACAGGTTTTACAGGAATATGATACAGACTGATGCGGCAATTAATTCAGGTAACAGTGGTGGACCTCTAGTTAACAGTATTGGTGAAGTGATTGGTATGAATACTTTAATTTATACAGGTAATTCAATGGCAGGGGGTAATATAGGGCTTGGGTTTGCTATACCAATGAATAAAGTTAAGATGATAATTGATAAATTAAAGAAAGATGGCAAGATAGAGCGAAATTATGATATTGGCTTAAGGTTACAGACAGTTGATAAGAATATTGCTCAGTATTTTAAGCTTACTAATGTTCTGGGAGCAATTATTGTTAGTGTAGATAAAGGAAGCGCTGCGGATAAAGAAGGATTAAAACCTGAAGATATTATCCTTTCAGTAAATGGTGAAAAAATCGGAAGCGATTCTGATTTCTGGGGAATAATAACAGATATGAACCTGGGAGATAAGATCAAACTTAAAATTTTAAGGACAGGTACTGAATCCGAAAAGGAATTTGAACTAAAGGTAAAATAGCGACCCCACCCCAAATGTGAGGGAGTTATGTCATCATAAACTTTCTTTGCGGTATTATGCAGGGTATTTTGTAAAGTGTTTTTTGCTTTTCTTGGATTGCACTGACTGAGTCAGTGCTGTAACGGGTTTTATTTAATGAATAATTATCACTATTTTCTCTTCGTTCCAAACTCCAGTTTGGGACTGAGAGACATTGATAAACAAGAAAACCTGGCAGGTTTTAGAAACCTGCCAGGTCTTTTATAACAACATCTATCCCAAACTCCTCATCGCGAATGCGAGGATTGGGATAGAAAACATTTACTTCGTCAATATCATTTTCTTCACTTCAGAATATTTATCTGTTTCAAGCTTATAAAAATAAATTCCGCTTGTTAGTATTGAATACTTTGAAGCATCAAAAGTAACAGTATATGTTCCTTTTGCCTGGTTTGCGTCAACCAGTACCGCAATTTCTTTCCCGATAAGATCAAACACCTTTAACTTTACATAAGATGCATCAAATAGCTCGTAGCTGATATTTGTAGTTGGATTGAACGGATTAGGAGTGTTTTGCTCAACTTTAAAGTTCTTTATTCCTGTTATACCTATTTTAATCTCATCAGCTTCAAATAGTATTTGCCCATTACCGCTGAATCCTTTTAGCTTATAATAATAAACACCGTCTCTTTCAGGCTCATCTTCATAATCATACATGTAAACAAAATCTTTATCATTGTTCGAGGTCTTCTCAAAGAAATCATCCTTTGATATTCTGTCATCATTGATCTTTATATATTCCTTCTTTTTAGGATCAAGTCTCAAAACTTCAAAATAAGAAATATTCTTGGGGTCTAAAATCCTCCAGTTTAAATAAACTGTCTTATCTTTTATCTTTGCTGAAAATACTGTGAGGGCATCAATGCTATCTGCCGGAAGTGTATAATTCTCACTCTCATCACCGCCCGTAACTGATAGACCAGCGGAGATTGTTTTGCCGGTAAATATTAATGAAATTAAGAGAGCTGCAATTAATAGATTTTTACTCATACATTCTCATGCAAAAATTCCAAGCGCTTCTTTAAGCGGCGTTCGCTCATAAGAAGTTTCTCTTTCCCGAATATAGCTTCTTCCTGGGAAGTGAATGTTAAAATATACTCATCACTCATAACTATTGCTTCTTCCGGACAGACTTCCTCACAGAAACCGCAGAAAATACATCTTAACATGTTTATCTCAAATTTCTCAGGGTATCTTTCCTTTTCCTGTGTTGCTACTTCATTAGCCTGAACTTCAATTGCCAAAGCGGGACATACTCTTGAACACAAACCGCAAGCTACGCATCTTTCTATTCCGTTATCAGCTACAACCAGTACCGGTCTGCCTCTGAATGCAGTTGGTGGTGTCCATTTTTCCTCGGGATACTGCCTGGTTACCTTAGGCTTGAACATTTGTCTGAATGTCAGCCATAACCCGCCAACTATCTGCGGAATGTATGTTTTCTCTAAAAGTGTTAGATCCTTGGTTCTTACCTGCTGTATATCTGGCATTTATTAGTCTTTCCTTGTTTACCCCTTTGGGGCAACCTCAGGAATCCATTTCTATATTATCTTACTTAGTTAAACAACTCTTTTGTGATTCCGTTCCTTAAATTAAATCAGTGCAATCCTAAAATCTGTTTATCAGTGATCTATTTTACCAGTACCATTTTCTTTACATCAACATATTCACCTGCTCTTAAGCTGTAATAATACATACCGCTTGAAAGTCCTTTAGCGTCAAAATCTGCCTGGTATTCACCTGCGGATAAATTTTCGCTTACCAGAACTTTTACTTCACGTCCAAGCATATCATAAACTCTCAAAGATACATAATCACCTTTTGGTAATGAGAAATTTATCTTAGTATTTGGGTTAAACGGATTAGGATAGTTCTGTGATAAACTGAATTCTTTAACTATGCTGCTTGTCTGCTGAATACCTATGGTTTGAGTAGTATTTGCTCTGAAATCACGTTCAATAAATTGAGATGGGTTTGAAACAAGTTCTGCTCTTATACGCATATGCCCGGCACCATGTATGAAATTGTAATTAATATCACGACAGTAAAAATGAAATGATAAAGTATCATCCGCATTTGTTGCAGAACTATAATTTGCGGTTACAGTATCGGTTTCAGGCGGGTAGCAGCTATTGTAATTACATATAGCTGTTCCAAGAGGTTGCCAGCTTGGTGTAAGATCTTCAATAGTCCTGATTATTCTAATATTCAATGATCCTGAATTAGGATTAAGTGTTGCGTAAATTACGCCTTCGTAAGTGGTATCGGTTTCTATAATAGTAATAGTTTCAGGTCCAATCCTGGTAAAGGAAAAACCTTGAGAAAATGTGTAGCTGGAAATTAAAATTAAAACAAAAGCAAAAAAGAATTTTTTCATTTTTTGGTATATATTTACAACAAATTTATATGAATTCTAACAGAAAATCAACTTATAATGCAGGCTATTTCCATTAACGTAAAACGCTATTTTTGATGAATT
>JANPBV010000212.1:0-5732 GCA_031430615.1 Ignavibacteria bacterium
GTTTTTTTGATTATGCCTGATGAACCTGCCTTACCTACACTATATCCAGTATTAATATCGGTAAATTGAATAGCTGTTAGATAAATATTCGAACTAAATGAACCAATCCAGTTATTTCCGCTATTTGTGGTTTTGTAAATAAATGAGCTGTCATTACTATTTTTTCTTGCAACAAAATGACCGTTTAAGCTATCAATAAAAAATATATCCTGTACAATAATATCTGTTCTGGGCAAGGTCTGCTGAAACCAGCCGGGAGGTGAGTCACTCTCAAAGGTAGTGGCTAAAAAAAGTATTATTAATTCGAAAAGTATAAGCCTTTTCATATATTTTAATTATCAATTTATAATAAACAATAATTTATATGATACTATGAAAACTTAAGATTAATTTATAGCTATTTCAAGCTAAAAGGTACAGCCTGATTTTGAAGTTTGTTATACATTACATTCATTACATAGTTTACAGCGGGATAATTCAGGGCAATCATTATTCAGACTGCCCCTTAAAATTAAATATTATTTTTGCTTACTAACACCTTCAGCCATCTTCATGAACTGTGAGATTAAGTCAATTGGCAATGGGAAGATGATTGTTGAGTTCTTCTCGGTTGCGATTTCTGTTAATGTCTGCAGGTATCTTAGCTGCAATGATATTGGCTGCTTCTGGATAATTTCCGCAGCATCCGCAAGTCTTTGTGACGCCTGGAATTCGCCATCAGCGTGAATAACCTTAGCTCTTCTTTCTCTTTCTGCTTCTGCCTGGCGTGCCATTGCGCGCTGCATTTCAATAGGCAAGTCAATTTGTTTTACTTCAACGTTTGAAACTTTTATTCCCCACGGCTCAGTGTGTTCATCAATAATTACTGCAAGTTTTTTATTTATTGCATCACGCTCGCTGAGTAATTCATCCATTTCTGATTGTCCAAGTACGCTGCGGAGTGTTGTCTGCGCGATCTGTGAAGTCGCAAAGAGGAAATCCTGTACTTCTATCACAGCTTTTTCAGGCTGTAACACTCTGAAGTAAACAACTGCGTTTACTTTCACTGAAATGTTATCTTTGGTAACTATATCCTGCGAAGGTACATCCATGACTAAAGTCCTTAAGCTTACCTTTATCATTTTATCAACAAACGGTATTAAGATAATAAGCCCGGGTCCCTTTGTTTGTGAATACCTTCCAAGCCTGAATATAACTCCTCTTTCATACTCTCTCATCACTTTTATCATGCTGAAAAGAATTATTATGAAGAAAAGAAAAGCAAAGAATAAAAATGTTATTATTACTGCCTCCATATAGCCTCCGTATGGTTTAAATTAATATAAACTTCAAATTTCTTAGGTTAACACACCCCTTCCGCAATCCGCACCTGCGGTGCGATTGCTCACTCCCCTCTCTAAAGGGGAATTTTTCATCTCTTCTCATTCCCTTCTTGAGAAAGAGATTTTTTCAACACTTTTTATTCCCCTCTTGAGAGGGGTACGGCTTAAGCCGTGGGGTGTGTTACATTTCAAACTTTTAGACCTCACCCCTTGTCCCCCTCTCCTAAAAGGAGAAAGGGAAGCAATATTTTGAATCATTGCTCCCCTCTCCCAATGGGAGAGGGGCTGGGGGGTGAGGGTATGATTTTACACCTTCTGCACTATTATCGTCAAGTCTTTCACTTCTAGCACTTTAACTTTTTCGCCTTTCGGGATATTCACATCTGCTTTTGCTTTCCATATCTCACCCATTATCTTAACAAAACCGTTACCGTTTATTATATCATTAAAAACTTCGCCAATTTCGCCTATCATTCCTGATACACCTGTCATAGCTTTTCGCCTATATGCTTTTACAACCAGCCATGCGAGCAAAGCAAAGAGTCCGGCTATAATTACAACTGTTGTAATTATTACTTTCAATGAAATATATACAGCAGTCTCAAAAGGTGAGCCGGAATCAACCAGCATCATCGAGCCTATTGTCATGGAAATAACTCCGGCAACGGTCAGCATTCCGTAACTTGTTATCTTAATTTCCGCTATAAATAGAATTATAGCAAGCAGTATTAATCCTGCTCCCGCATAATTAATTGGGAGTGTATGCAATCCATATAAACCAAGCAATATGCATATCGCTCCAACAACTCCTGGCAATATTGCGCCCGGGTGATAGAACTCGAGTATAATGCCCCACATTCCGACCATCATTAGTATGTATGCTATGTTGGGGTCGCTGATTATACCAAGGAATTTCTGGAACCAGCTCTCTTCAAAATTTACGATTGAATAATTTTTTGTATTAATTATTTTCTTTCCTGTAGATGTTTCAACTTCCCTGCCGTTAATTTTTGTGAGGAGGTCATTGACATCATTTGCGATAAGATCAATTACGCTATCTCTAAGAGCTTCGGTTTCGGTAATAGATACACTATTCCTTACGGCATCTTCGCTCCACTTAACATTCCGTTTTCTCTTTTCGCTTATAGACCTGATAAAAGCTGCGGCATCATTAGTAACCTTTTCGCTCATTGTGGAATCCATTTTACTGCCATCACCACTCACCGGGTGCGATGCCCCGATATTTGTGCCTGGTGACATTACCGCAATATGCGAAGCGAGAGTAATGAATACTCCCGCCGATGCTGCCTGCGAACCGCCCGGTGAAACATATACAATTACCGGAATCGGCGACATCAGAATATCGCTTACAATATACCTTGTTGATTTAAGCAATCCACCTGGTGTGTTAAGCTCAATAATAAGGCACTCGGCATTATTGTTTTTAGCTTCTTCAATACTTTTATGAACGAAATCAGAAGTGGAAGGATTAATTGAGCCATCGATCTTTATTACATATACTATAGTATTCTGCTGGCTTAAAATTACCGTACTAAAGAAAAATACCGCAAGTAATATTTTAAAATATATGGATATTGTTTTCATGGTAATAAACCTTTAGAAAAATATATATATTGATTATTAACAAAAATAATGAAAAATTAGCTGAAATAGCCATTAAATATTTAAACTGCTAAATTTAGTCCGCTATTGTTTAATATAGCTTAGTTTCGTATATTTGTATCTAAGTAGTACATCAAAAAAACACCCGGATTTAAATAATCTGAATAAATTCGCATACTTTCTAGATATTCCAAAAAAACACTCCAGATATTAGTAATTCTAAAAACCAACATAAATTAATTTAATGTATTATGGCATCAGATAAAAAAGATGATTTAAAGCCTTCTATGGATATAGCTGAGCTGAAGAAAAAAAAGATTGGCGATCTTTATGAATTAGCCAAAAGCCTTAACATGAGTGATTACAGTGAGCTTAGAAAACAGGACCTGATCTACAAGATACTTGAAACAGGCACGCAGAATGATGGTGTTGCTTACAGTAAAGGTGTTTTGGATGTATTACCAGACGGGTACGGTTTTTTAAGATCATCAGATTACAATTATCTATCCTCACCTGATGATGTTTATGTATCACCATCACAAATAAAGAAATTTGCGCTCAGAACAGGAGATACAGTCAGCGGGCAGGTAAGACCTCCCAAAGACGGCGAAAGATTTTTCGCGCTGTTAAGAGTTGATAAAGTTAACGGTGTCGATCCCGATAAAAGCAGGGAAAGAACACTATTTGATAATCTAACACCTCTCTACGCTAACGAAAGATTCAATCTTGAGTCAGCGCCCGGAGAGTACGCTACAAGGATCATGAACCTGTTTATGCCGATAGGTAAAGGCAACAGGGGCATGATAGTATCACCGCCTAAAGCAGGTAAAACAATTTTGCTTCAGCAAATAGCCAATTCAATCGCAAAGAACCACCCCGAGGTTGAGCTTATTGTGCTTTTAATAGATGAGCGTCCTGAAGAAGTAACAGATATGGAGCGCTCAGTAAGAGCAGAAGTTATCAGTTCAACGTTTGATGAACCGCCCGAGAGGCACGTTCAGGTATCGGATATTGTTCTTGAAAAAGCAAAAAGGCTTACTGAAGCCAAAAGAGATGTTGTAATACTATTAGATAGTATTACCCGTCTTGCAAGGGCGCATAACACAGTAGTACCGCACAGCGGAAAGATACTTTCCGGTGGTGTGGACGCGAATGCATTGCACAGACCAAAAAGATTTTTCGGAGCTGCAAGAAATATTGAAGAAGGCGGAAGTCTTACCATAATCGCAACGGCGCTGGTTGAGACCGGAAGCCGTATGGATGAAGTTATCTTTGAGGAATTCAAAGGTACAGGCAATATGGAAATAGTTCTTGACAGAAAGCTTGCCGATAAGAGAATTTTCCCCTCAATTGACCTTAATAAATCAGGCACAAGAAAAGAAGAACTGCTGCTTGATCAGGAAGAATTAAGCAAGGTATGGCTGCTCAGAAAGATCCTAAGTGACTTCTCACAGGTTGAAGCAATGGAATTCCTTTTAGGAAAAATGAAAGGGACAAAAAGCAATAAAGAGTTCTTAAAAAGCATGAACTCTTAATATAAGCTTTTTTTAAAAGCATATTTGCTTTTTAGTCCAATTACGAAGTGAGTAAACCTGGATCCAGAATGAAAAAAGAAATTGTCATCAACCAAAACGCTGATGAAATCCGCATAGCTATTACAGAAGACGGAAAACTTTCCGAGCTATTTGTAGAGAATGAAGAATATGAACGGGTTGTAGGCGATATTTATCTTGGCAAAGTAGCAAAAGTAATACCCGGCATCAAAGCTGCGTTTATTGATCTTGGCTTCAAGCAGGATGCATTCCTGCATTTCAGCGATGTTGGCGATCAGGCAGAAGATATGAAAGCGCTGCTTGGCGATGATTCAGAAATAGATGACGATGAAGACGATGAAGATGAAGCCCCGCCTCAGAAACAACAGCCTCAAAGAAGAGGCAGGCAGCTTCCAAAGCTGGAGCGCGGACAGAGAATAATTGTACAGATAACAAAAGAACCCGTAGGCAATAAAGGCGTAAGGGTCACATCTAAAGTATCACTCCCCGGCAGGTACCTTGTTTTTTTACCCTTCGAAAATAAAGTCAATGCGTCTAAGCAGATACAGAACATGCGTGAAAAACGCAGGCTGAAAAATATTGTTAGGAATTACAGGAATTCACGTAACCTGGAGTTTGGCGCAATTATAAGAACAGTTGCCGAAGATACTGATGAAAAAGCGCTGACCGAGGACCTTGAAAATCTATACGGCATATGGAAAGATATTGAGAAACAAATTAAAACCGGTGTACCACCTGCTTTGCTCTATAAAGATCTCACTGTAACTACAAGTGTAATCAGAGATCTTTTCAGGGATGATGTAGATAAAGTTCTGTGTGATTCAAAAAAACTCTTTAAAGAAATCCAAAGTTACGTTAAGATAAATTCACCTGACCTTTTAAGTAAGCTTGAGCTTTACAAAGGCTCCAAGGCTTTATTTGATATTTACGGCATTGAAGCTGAGATACATCAGACATTAGGTAAACGTGTTCCCCTAAAAATAGGCGGACATCTTATTATCGAAAAGACCGAAGCGATGTATGTTGTTGATGTTAACAGCGGCAAGTACGCAAAGAGCAAGGATCAGGAAACTAATTCCCTTAAAACAAATCTCGATGCAGCAAGAGAGGTAGTAAGGCAGATAAGGCTACGTGATTTAGGCGGTATAATTTGTATAGATTTTATTGATGTTTACGATGACAAGAATAAGAAGAAAGTTTATGATGAACTAAAAAAAGAATTCAAGAAGGATAG
>JANPBV010000213.1:0-2800 GCA_031430615.1 Ignavibacteria bacterium
AGCTGGGAAACAGATACACGGCTGACAAATAATCCTTCTTATTCAGAGAGGCCATCCGTTTCTGTATCCGGTTCGGATGTGCATGTTGTGTGGATTGACGATCGTGACGGGAACTTTGAGATTTACTACAACCGCTCATCAGACGGCGGCTTAAGCTGGGGAACTGATACCCGACTGACAAATAATTCATCTTATTCAGAGAGTCCTTCCGTTTCTGTCTCCGGTTCGGCTGTGCATGTCGTGTGGTATGGCTATCGTGACGGGAATGATGAAATTTACTACAACCGCTCATCAGACGGCGGCTTAAACTGGGGAGCAGATACACGACTGACAAATAATTCTGCTTCTTCATACTATCCTTCCGTTTCTGTATCCGGTTCGGCTGTGCACGTTGTCTGGTATGACTATCGAGACGGGAACGCCGAGATATACTACAAACGCGACCCAACCGGTAATCCTATTGGAATAATAAATATTAATACGGAGATACCGAAGGAGTTTAAGCTTGAGCAGAACTATCCAAATCCGTTTAATCCGGTTACGAAGATTAAAATTAAAATTTCCCTCTTGCCTGACGGCAGGCAGGAAGGACTGGGTGTGTTTACATCACTTATTATCTATGACATTATAGGACGTGAAGTTGCAACACTTGTTAACGAACAACTACGACCCGGAACTTATGAGATTGATTGGGATGGTAGCAATTATACAAGCGGAGTATATTATTACAGAATTATTTCCGGTAATTTTACTGATGTTAAGAAAATGATATTGGTAAAATAGAATCATTATTAGTAAAAGAAAAATTTTAAATTAAATTAATGATCATGATAAAAAACATTAAACTCCAGTTTCTATTCTCTCTGTTTTTATTTTTTCTGTTACTTGTAGTAACTGCATCTGCAAATGGGTATAGTCCGCTGAAGTACGGGATTGACCCGCATGACTCTTTATTATTTGACGGAGAAAATAATGTGCGCACGGAAACTTTTTACAGCAAATCAGGTGAAGATTGTGTATACCGTGTTACATATGTAAAAGGAACAGCAACGGGAAAAATCAGGAAAATGCAGGTCATTGATGTCTGTGGTATCAGAAAAGATACTATCTATGAATACCAAAACGGGGCGATAGAAAAGTATTCGGTCATAAAGGGCGGAGAGCAGGTAAAAACCGGTCCAGAAAGTACTGCGAAAATTGAGCTCTCTGACGGTTCGGAAATAATATTGGGTCCCAACACCAATTATACTCTTCCGGAGAATGTTTGTGATAATTTAAGAACAGGTTTTTTAGATTGCGGAAGTGTTTGGACTAAAGTTAAGAAGATGATTGGAGGCGGAAAGTTTGAAGTAACAACGGAGAGAGCGGTACATGGTGTCAGAGGAACTGAATTCACTGTTGAGATAATTGAAGAGAACGGGATTAAATATGATATTATAAAAGTTTATGAGGGATCTGTTGAAGTTATTTTGAAGAATATTGATGATAAAAGTTACGAAAATTATACTGATGAGCAGGATAAACTCACTGAAGACTTTAAGTCGGGTAAGATCACATGGGAAGAATTCTCCGCCAAGTTAGAGGAAATGTCCCAGAGGGCATTAAGGAAGCTTACGATTATTGAAATAAAAGCCGGATACTTTTTAAAAACTGACGTAGGCGACCCGTCGCCATTCAATACTTCAGAAGATACATGGTTCAAAATAAATGAATAGCAGATACAAAACTATCTGGAAGTACAAAAAATGGATAGTGGAGACCAGAAACCAATCTGGTAAAACGTGCAAAACCTGAAAGTCAGAAAAGTAAGATAAATTTAAAACTAAAATTACAAACAAAATGTTGAACGCAGAGAAATCCCGATTTTCATCGGGGAAAAAATACATTCTTTTAACAATTATGCTTCTGTTTATGGCAGCAGGTAATTTTAACGGGCTTATAGCCAGGCAAATGCAGGATAGTATGGATTATGACCAGCAGAAGATGATAGAAGAAATGATGAAAGATATGAGCCCCGAGGAACGAAAACAGGTCGAAGAGGCTTTGCAGATGGGGAAGGAAATGCAGGAGAAAGGTGTTACCCTAAATAGCACAACAGATGATGACCTGAAAATACCACAGCGAAAGGATAAGATATTAAGCGAGATCCCAACCCTGTCTTCCGGGGAGCAATACAACAATTACCTCGCGGGACTTTTGACCAAATGTAAAGCTAATATAGAACCATCTATCATTGCCGAAGTTGATGAATTGCTCTCAAAAAACAGCGGCAACACCGAGACATTTGTTAATTTGGGTCCGATCCTGCTGATGCAAAAAAAACCCGTAGCCGCAATTTATGCAGCCATCAAAACCGCTGTCGCAAAACCCGAACTAATCCTGCTGCAGAATAACATGGCGGTTATCCTGCATCAAACCGGAAATCCCCAGATATCTGTACCCATCCTTCAGTATCTTCTCATTCAGAATAATAACACGCTCATATTGAATAACCTAGCTCAATCATACCTGTCTCTTGGCGATACCGGAAACGCCGGTATGTATTTTAGGGCTTGCCTGCAAAAGGACCCTGACCACTCAGAATCAAACTGCGGAATAGGACTATTGTTAACCGAAGAAGGCAGGACGAGCGAGGCAACACCATACATCATCAAATCATTAAAGAACGGCTATTCAGAAACTGCGGACGGGCTTATGCAGAAACATAAAATGAATATTAAGTTCAGTGATATCAAAACGAATGTGCCGGAGTATTTTAACCCGCAGAAATACAAACCCCTGGCTCCTGCATATACTATGG
>JANPBV010000214.1:0-8717 GCA_031430615.1 Ignavibacteria bacterium
CGGCGGCATGATGTATTATATGGAAGATATTTATATTTCCAAAGATTCCTGTTATTACAAAATTAATGATGGCGGCTCAATTACCAAAATATATTTTAAGATGACCTCTGCTGAACTTGATAAATTGTATTCAGTGTTTAAGGATAATGATTTTGATGAAATTGAATCATACGAAGAAAAAGTTTATGATAGAGGCGGCGAAAGCATTTCCCTGAATTGGGATAGAAGCAAACATGCCTCAGTAAGTAATTCAGGCATGACATTCATTAAAGATTCATGGAGCAAAGAATGGAACACCTGCAGCAATGCTATCGAAACTATCGGTAAGGCTGAAATGGAAAAGCAAAAGAAAAATTACACTATAAGGCTTGATAAATCCTTATTTGGAAAAGAAATATATATGCAGATAAACCGTGATGTAGTAATTCCCAAAAGCATGCTGATGGCTGAAAGAGAAATGGATAGTGTAATAACCAAAACTGTAATGCTAACACCTGGTAAACACAATGCTTCAGTTACAATTGGTAGATCTTACAACACAGTAATAATTAATGCTGATAGCTCTAAAGGCTTAAGGCTGTATATGTCAAATGATTCCCTGAAATATGAATTTGTAAAATAGACAGGATGTTTTCAAACAAGGGGCTGCAGCCCCTTGTTTGTATAATCAACTTTTCCTGAAACTTAATCTCCCCCAATACGGTTGACTATACTAACACCATAAACTAAATAGTTCTCACTGAAAAAGTATGAAACCCACCGCTTCAGCGCCAAAGGCAGGTGTGGCGCTCCCTCCTCTCTCAAGATAGGAAAAAAGCGCAAAAATTCCCTTCTTGAGAGGGGTGGATATCTGGCTAAAGCCTGATAGACGGGGTGTGTTATAACCGCGTAATACTTTTTCAGTAAGAACTAAATAATTATATTATGATCAAAAATTTTCTTGATAAGTACAGTGATGCCGGAATATTATTTCTTCGCATCGGAATCGGATTTGCTTTCATTTTCGTTCACGGCTGGGGTAAAATTATGGGCGGACCTGAGCTATGGGGTAAAATTGGCGGCTCTATGGCTAATATGGGCATTAATTTCGCACCCGTTTTCTGGGGATTCATGGCTTCACTCTCTGAGTTCGGCGGCGGAATACTCATCCTTCTTGGACTCTTCACCAGACCCGCATCTGCTTTTATGGCATTCACTATGCTCACCGCATTTATGATGCACACTTCAAAGCTTGACCCTTGGAGTAAAGCAATTTACCCTATGGAAATGTTCGCGGTATTTATGGGTCTGTTATTTATCGGCGCAGGTAAATACAGCATTGATGCGCTCATCTCAAAAAAGAAATAATACAACTTATACAAAATCCCCCTCAAGAAACTACCCTCTGGTAGTTTCGAAGTCCCGCCTTCGCGGAATAATATTTCAATTCCTCTAATATCTAAGACGGGGATTTATGTTGTGACATTTATCAGGAAACAAATATTTAAAATTTCTGTATAACTCTTATAACCACAAATCATGCAATAATGCCGGATATGTTAATTATTCAATTTAAACGATATATCGCCTTTTTAATCCTGTTATCAGGATTGACCTTTTCCCAAAACCCGCAGTTTTTATCAAATGGAGTGTTCTTCACTGATAACTATTTCTTTGATGTAAACTTGATTTCTAAACTGGATTCATTTAATTACAAAGCTATTAATTACGGCCAAAATGATTCAACAGTATTTATAGGTAACACAAAGAATATATTTTCATATAATAAATTTACCCTGAAGCAAAACCCGGAGTTTGATACTGCCTTATTCTATAATTTGAGCATAACAAGCACACGGCTGAACTGGGATATTGTTTACCTTAATGGCAAAAAATTCTCGCTTGATAACAAAAATCATATCATAACAATATTTGATAAGGACGGTTTTTACCTTAGTGAAATTCAGGATAAAGAAACCCCGTACGAAAGGAACACGAGCGGCAGGGATATGCTTGTAAAAGGTAATAACTGTATTATTCATGTTAAGGATCTTGATGGCGAGACCGGCTATATTTTTTCATGTTACGATGAATTTGGGAATGAAGCATGGAAGGAGCAAACTGGACATACTGAAATAGAAATAAAAGGAGATACCCATTATCTTAAAAGATATCTCAATTACTTTGAGCATAATACAAAATATATAATATTCACCACAAATGTCTTTTATTCAGAGTTCAGAAAAACCATTATTCTGGATATCTCATCAGGCAAGCTTACAGAACTGCCTATAACTGTAAGCGGGGTTCTTTTTGATAAACAGGATAACATTATTGGACTACTCAGCTATAACGAAAAAGAAAATGAAATATCCTTTTTTGATAAAATGAGCGATAAAGTACTTTGGAAATATTCATATACAGATAGAGCGGTAAATCCTTCAAAAATTACAGCTCTTCTTCATGATGATATATTAATACTGGCACTTTACCACCAGATATCAACCGGCTCTGACTTACTAGCGATGGATTTAAAAACCGGCAATCTTAAGTGGCACGCACAGGTTGACCAGGTAAACGCGGAACACTCCAGATACTATAACCGGGTAAATCTATTTCGCTATAAAGATAAAATCTTGATGGAAGGAATTGAGTCATACGGAAAGTATTTACAGGTTTTTAATGTTACCACAGGAGCAAAACTCTTCAGCGAAATTAATACAAAATATTAGTACTAATTCTATCCAGATTTTTTCATCATCCTTAAAAACTCTGCAAATACTGTAAAAGCTCCCCTCCTTTTTTAAGGAGGGGACGAATCCGGCGAAAGCCGGATTAGGGGTGGTTTCATAATTTCATACAGTATATGCGGGGAAACTCACTATAAACATTATTCCTATAATAAGACTTCAAAAGTCTTATTATATAAAATAAATTACATGTACCCTGATTAAATATCACTCTCAAAAAAAACAAACAGACTTTTGAAGTCTTATAATAATAACTTATCTTTATATCTTCTCCCACATTTTCGTATCTTTGTATCATAATTATATGAAATTCAAAATATATCTCGAATATACCGGAGCTAACTACTCCGGCTGGCAAAAACAACCCAGGGAAACCTCAGTCAAGACCGTTCAGGGAACGCTGATAAAAGCTATTGAAACGGTATTTAAGAAAAACAAGGGTACCAATAAATTTATCGATCTTCAAGGCTCAGGCAGAACTGATGCTGGTGTTCACGCTATAGAACAGGTCGCGCATTTAGAATGCGAAACCATGCTTGGACCCGAGATCCTTAAAATGAAAATTAACGATGAACTTCCGGGTGATATCAATATTCTCGAGGTTGAAAAAGCTCACCTGAACTTTCACGCAAGGCATGATGCGAAATCACGCCAGTATTTATACGTTATTTCCAAACGCCGTACCGCTTTTGAAAAACGATTTGTATGGTGGATAAAAGATAAGCTTGATGTAAAGAAAATGAAAGATGCCTCAAAACTATTTGTTGGAATGCATGATTTCAAAGCGTTTTCAGAAAAGTCACCCGAGGATAAATCAACCAAATGCCTTGTTGAGTTACTTGAAGTAACTGAAGATGCAAATAAAATTTATATCCGCATTAAAGCATCTCATTTTTTGTGGAAAATGGTAAGGCGTATCGTTGGAACTCTTGTAGAAATTGGAAGAGGCAAAATGGATAAGCAGCAAATTGCGAGTTTACTTCTCCCCCTCTCCTCGCAGGAGAGGGGGACGGGGGGTGAGGTAAAAACCATCGCAGAATTTACCGCCCCGCCATCAGGTCTCTTCCTCGAAAAGATTGAATATTAGCATAACAAGGGGCTTGCAGCCCAATGTTATGCATCGCAATATAATCTACTTTATCCTGGGATCTTCAAACCACTTTGTTTCACCTGCGGGAATCGGTTCAGGAGTACTGATCTTATCTGTTACAGTTACCATAAAACCCGCCTCTACCATTGTTGACTTTGTGATTTCATCTGAAAGTTTTGACATTTTAGAACCGAATTCAGTCATCTTTGCTGCATATTCTTCCATTGTAATTTTTCCCGATTCAAAATCCTTTTGCAGCTGTTCCATTTCTTTGCCTGAATCTTCAAGCTGTTGATTTTTCTTCAATGGATAAACTTCAAATGTTCCTTCATAAACTTTAATTACTTCTTTTTCAGGTGTAATTTCAAATGTAAATTCTGTGCCCCGTACCCCGCCGCCATTTCTTTCAGTTGATACTTCAAATTTACCGCCGCCAAGAAGTTTTTTCACTTTTGTCCACAAACTTCCCGCAGTAATCCTGATCTTTGATATCGCGTTTGCTGTTTCGCACATTTCCTGATCAATTAATATTGTGCTGTTTGGTCCCAAAACTATCACAGAGCCGTCATTTAATTCCATTCTTATAAAACCATCTTCTCCTGTTTTGATCTCCTGATTTTTTGAAACATTATCTCCTCTTTCAAGCCGAGCGCCGTTTAAAGTGGTGTACACGGTATCCCATTGACCACAGACCTCATATATCTCTTTCTTTACTTTAGTCCCAAGTACAAAACCTGAAACTTTTGTCACATAAATATTACATCCATCACCAAAGCTGTTTTGCAAAAACTTAACTTCGCCTGAGCCGTCAAAAAGAAGTGAATCATGCCCGCCGCCAAATGAATAAATACTAGTTGCGGCAAAAACCACTAACATTAAAGCCAGTATTTTTACGGTCATTTTAGTTTAATTTAAATTTTATGGATATACAAATATAAGGAATTGATAGTTGAATATAATTACTATTAATTGGAAATTTTCACAATACTAATTTATTAAAATCTATCTGTTATTTGATATTTGGATTTTGACATTTGTAATTATGCCGTTTTAAACTCTACCTCAACCCCAAAAACTTCCTCAAACAATTGCTTTTTACTTGTCGCTTCTATAAAAATCCCCCTTATAAAGGGGGAGAAATAACTTTAAGATTATGATTAACCACAATTGTACTAAATATACTCTCTGCGTTAATTTACGATGGGGATTTAAACTCTACCTCTACGCCAAAAACTTCTTCAAATAACTGCTTTTTGCTTGTCGCACCCCATACTTCAAGCTCCATATTTGCCTCATCACCATGCAGCGTAAAAGTTACTTTATTTCCATCAATATTATATTCAATATCCTTTATTGATGATGTATGCGATCTGTCCAAACCATCAGCTACTCTGAGTACTGAGGAAAGTTTGCGAATTATCAATTGGTCATCACCGCTTAACTTTGCGTAATCAGGGTGTTTAAGTTTAGGGTGACTCTTCCTGTGGTACCTTGCAATGTTCGCGACAATTTCCTTTTCATTTTCTGTGTATCCAAGCATTTCTGCGTTTCGGATTATGTAATATGAGTGCCTGTGATGCTGTGAGTGCGAAACAAATCCGCCAACTTCATGAAGAATAGAAGCCGCTTCAAGATATTCCCGTTCAGCGCTGCTGAGCTTATGCAGTTTTTTTGTAAGGTCAAAAATTTTCAGCGCAAGTTCTGTTACGTGTGAGGAATGCTCCTTCTCTATCCTGAAATTATCAGCAATGTGCATCACGCTGTTTAGCCTTAAATTGCCTAAATGATCTTTATCATTCAGCATGAATTCCTTCTCGATAGTATCAAGTATAATCCCTTCACGCAGAGCATACTCTGATATCATCATTTCCTTTATCTTTAGCTCTTTGAATATCTGCTCTAAAATCAGAGCGCCTGCTGTTATTATATCTGCGCGGCTGGGGTCAAGCCCCGGAATTTTAAGTCTATGCTTATCAGTTTTTGCCTCAATTATTTCATCTACTACAGAGAACAACTCCTCCTTTGTGAAGATAAAATTGTTCAGTCTCGCATCGGGCGTACCGCCACGTTTTACATTAATGATATTTGCCAGGTTTGTTATTGTGCCTGATGAGCCAACGGCAATATCATATTTATGTTTAGAGCTTTCTCTTGTAACCGATGCCATAAATCCTTTGATGTACTGCCTGCACGCTTTCACAGATTTAGAATCGGTTTCCTTATCACTAAAAAATCTTTCGGTAAGCCTTATCGCTCCTAGTTTCAGACTATTATCATATGCAATATCTCTGCCATGTCCAATTAAAAACTCGGTGCTGCCTCCGCCAATATCTATCATTAATATCCGTTTATCAAATACGGGTACTGATTGCAGTATGCCAAGATGAATATAGCGCGCCTCTTCAATGCCTGATGCTACTTCAATCCTGATATTTGCTTCAGTTCTTGCGCGCATTATAAATTCATGTTGATTCACGGCTTCTCTAACCGCGCTGGTTGCAATAGCGCGAACCTGCGCCCCTGCCACCTCAGCCAATGCCGCAAATTTTTTAAGAGCTTCAATTCCCCTGTTCATAGCATCTTTGCCAAGGTGCTTCATATCAGTTGAGCCTGAGCCAAGCCGCACGCTTTCCTTCTCACGTCCAAGTATATTAAACTTGCCCGTATTCGTATCCACTTCAACTATTATTAAGTGAAATGAATTCGTCCCTATATCAATAGCCGCTAAACGGGGCTTTATCATTATTGTAAATTATTTTCTGCATAATGAAAGATTTCTGCTTTACCGCTCCCCTCTCCTTCGGCATTTTTGCCGTCCCGCGTTTCTTCTTGGCGGGATTAGGAGAGGGGCTGGGGGTGAGGTCACTACTTATCAATTGCCGCTAAGCGGGGTTTATCCATTACCCTATAATATTCCAAAAATTCCTTAAAGTCATTCAACTTTTTGCTCAATACACTCAATACACTCTATTCACTCTATTGATTCTTCAGCTTTATCCACTCCGTTATCTCATCCAGAAATCCCGGCACAAATTCCTTTGGTAATTGCGGGTATTCATTCGGGCTCCCTGTGCCCGCTTCCTGGAACAAATGATTCGCATCAGGAAATACCTTAACAACATATTCCTGGTTTCCTGCTTTCCTTAGCGCATCTTCCATTGGCTTTTGATTCTGCCCAACCGGTACCTGAAGGTCTTTACCTCCAAATAACAAAAGCACGGGGCAAGTCACCTTTTCCAAAGCATAAGAAGGGTCATAACTCATAAAATATCGCATCCATTTACTGCTGAACTGCTTTATAGTTTCATCAACTGTCTGCTTAATATACTCATCCTTGTTTTTTATAGTCTTTTTTTCTTCAGGTGACATTTTATCAAAACTATCCTTTACATTTTTTCCAAGCTGCTCTTCAAGATCTTTAATATTACCATCTTTAACAAGGGTTTCATATATCATGTTAAGCATTACTATATAACCCGAAATTTCATCATCTGTTGCATTATCTGCTTTCATTATTAATTTAGACTGCTCCTTAATAATATCAATTCCCTTAACACCTGTGCCCGCCATTAATATCATAAACGCAATACCGTTTGTTTTGGTAAACACCAAAGGCGCAACTTCGCCTCCCTCGCTGTGCCCAAAGAGCCCTACAGATATAGGCTGAATATAATCCTTTGTTTTCAGAAAGTTGACAGCAGCTACAACATCTTTAGCAAAATCATCAGTGGTTGATTCGCTCACGGTTTTACCTTTGGAGCCTCCAACGCCTCTATCATCATATCTTAAAACAGCAATACCGTTCTTAGTTAAATGGTCAGCAATTATACCAAATATCTTAAATCCGTAAATTTCTTCATCCCTGTTCTGCGCGCCGCTGCCTGTTATCATAACAACAGCAGGAAATTTCTTCCCTTCATCTTTCGGATATGTTATCGTTCCTGCAAATGTATTGCCGTCATTAAAAAACGTGATCTCTTCTGAATTATACGGCAGTGTTGATGGATCCGTAATCGTCTGTTCAATTTTCAATTCACCCCTTACAATATTGAACCTGCCCGTTACACCGGATTGCGTAAATGTTCCGCCAATGGAATCAAGATAATACAGTCCTTCAAATACAGCAGTTCCATTGGTTGCCTTCAGTTCAAAATGTATCTTCGGGTTACTGAATGATACTTTGTTCAGCTCAAGTCCCATAGCGTTTTGCTCGGGTATATCCATTACGGCTTTAAGCTCTTTGCCTGTAGTTGTGAACTTCACGCCAATGCCAAGTTTTGTGCCCATAATATCAATCGCGCCGTTCCACGAGGTATCAATTTCTGATTGTGAGTATAACGAAACCGAAATGAAAAATAAAAGAAAAGTTGATAAATATCCGGATATCTTCATATAATTGTTTTTGAATTTTAATCCCTCAAATAAGTTTTAAAAGCCCTCTCCTTTGGGCTGCAAGCCTTGTCTCTAAGGGAGGGCAGACTGCTTTAGCGGTCGGGTGGGGTTTATAATTACAAAAATACGAAACAATTTAATAGACTACTAATAAATAAATTCCACCCCTAGAGGATTGTTAATAAAAAATCCCCCCTTTATTCTAAAAGGGGGGATGAAAATCTTTAATTTTCTAGTTAATGAAATTTGATCGCACAACCTGCATTGCCTTAATTTGCAATGGGGGTTTCACTGTGGTGTCGGGTATTCACCCGACACGTGTCAGGTGGATACCTGACACCTCTAATATATAACTTAAAGTGGGTCTCAAAAATTCTTTCTGTTAAACACTCTTAAAGCAAGTAACGTTGGCATTACAGCCCATATCATCAAAAATCCCAGGGAAAACAGCATACCAAATGCCGAGCCAAAGAAGTGCTGCAGCGTTGCGCCGGTATATCCCATAA
>JANPBV010000215.1:0-1733 GCA_031430615.1 Ignavibacteria bacterium
ATATTTGTGAAAATCTTTATTTACCGGTTAATAAAACACATGCTTCTGCTCCCTCCCCTTCGGGCTGAAAGCCTTGTTTCTAAGGGAGGGCTGGGGTGGGGTACTACTTCCCTTCAAGCTTCTTAAGCATCTGTTTGCCGCCTTCATTATTTGGATTCAGTTCAAGTGATTTTTTATAATTAATAATTGCATTTTCTTTATCACCTGCTGCAGCAAGAGCCTCGCCGTAACTATCATATACGTTAAACGATTCAGGGAAATACTCAACATTCAGTTTCAGAATCTCAACCGCTTCTTTGGTTTTGCCCTGCTGAAGGAACATATATCCCAGGTTATTCATATTTGCTTCACTGACTTTATATTTTTGTTTATCTTCCTTTAATAATTTTACCTCTTTTATTGCTTCATCAATTCCTTTATCTGTCACACTTTTCATCAGGATATTAGTAATGTCTTCTTTAGGATTAGCAGGTTCAAGTCCGTAAAGAATGTTTGCAATTCCAAATGTTAATCCACCAGATGATGCTTCAAAATAATTGTTAAGCACAATAATTGTATTTTTATCATCTACCAATCTGGTGATGAGAGTGTTAAATCCGAAAATTCCGCCGCTGTGAGTTATTATCTTTTTCTTCACACCTCCTATTTCCTGTTCACCTACACCAATTCCGTAGCCATAATTATTCAATACAGGGGTAAACATTTTTTCTTTGGTTTCATTTTTCAGGATCTGCTCTCCATACAATGCCTGATCCCATTTAAACATATCATTTACAGTTGAGTACATCGAGCCTGCTGAAAATGGAATTGTCATTTCAATAAATCTTGCCGGTACCACTCCTAAGAATGAATTTTCATAACCTTTCGCTTTATTTTCATAAGTCAGGTCACTGTTCTCATAACCTGAGTTTGTCATACCAAGCGGCACAAGAATATTTTCCTGTAACACATCGCCGTATTTTTTTCCTGTAACTTCTTCAATAACTGCGCCTAGAATAAAGAAGCCGGAATTACTGTAAGCCCAGCTTGAACCGGGCTCGAAGATCAGATCATCGCTGCAATATTTCAGTGCGAATTCTTTCGGGTCAACTTTCTTTTTTACATCATCTGACTGCATGAATTTCGGATTATCGGTATAATTTGCAATTCCCGCAGTATGACTTAATATCTGGTGTATCGTAATTTTATCACCTACATCTTTCCTGTAATACGGCAGGTAATCAGATAGTTTTCCTTCCAGCTTTATTTTCCCTTTTTCAACCAGCTGCAAAATTAATGCTGCTGTAAATTGTTTTGTTACAGATGCCAAACGGAATTTAGTATCTGCATTGTTCGGAATTTTATTTTCCATATCAGCATAACCAATCCCTTTAGAATAAATTACATTCCCGTTTTCGGCAACAAGAACGGCTCCGTTTATCTGGCCAAGGGCAGTATATTTTTGAACAAGTTCATCTATTTTCTGAACTTTACCCTGAGAACAAACCTGAAGGCAGCTTGCAAAAAATATAGCAAGAGCTAAAAATTTTATTGATTTTTTTCTGATTTTGGGCATTTTTCAAATTTATTAGTTTATTTAATTCTTTGACAGGCGGTAAGTGCCTGGTGTGACATATATAAGTTATGACGGAATTAAGGCAAAGGAGGTTTCATTTTTGGAAATAAATATTCAATACACTCTACACACTTTGAAACTCAGGCTTTCCTGAGTTGAAATCCCGCCTTGGCGGGAC
>JANPBV010000216.1:0-2770 GCA_031430615.1 Ignavibacteria bacterium
TTATAATAAAAAAATTTATAACCCAGATCTAGGGAATCATTAATAGCAATCAAATTTTGCAAAAATAAATTCTCTAGAGCAATACCAGCAAATTCATCTCCAGAGTCAAGTGGCCCCATCCTTTTTAAGACTTTATATAAACCTGTATCAAAATAGTAAAATTTATCCTTACTAATTAATTTTCTTTTAGCCCTATGATTAAAAATAGGTAGTCTATGTGAAAGCATGAGGTCATCAAGGATTGAAAAGTAATTTGTAACAACTTTTCTATCAATCATTATTTCTTGAGCAATTAAACTTGGATTAATTGTTGAACCATTCGAAAATGCGCTCACCTCTAAGAATTTACTAAATGCTGATAAATTTCGAGTTAATCCTTCTTGTTGAATCTCCTCATTTAAATACGTATTTACATATGATTCAAGATATTTTTGAGGATTTTCTACGGATAAAACTTTAGGTAGTAGACCATATTTGATTGAAAATTCCAAATTAAAATCATCGCCCAACTCAATAGCTGATAGGGGATGTAAATTGTACACAAAAGCACGTCCAGCCAACAGATTAACCCCCTGTCTTCTTAGTTTTCTAGCACTGCTTCCTGTTAGTATAAATTTGTAGTGCTCTGCACTTTCAATAAGTCTATGAACCTCGTTTAGCAATTCAGGTACTCTTTGAACTTCGTCAACTATAATAAATTCACCTTTATTAATTTTTTTAACCTTGAGTAAATCACTTGGATATTTTAATAATCTCTGATAAACATTGTTATCAAGTAAATCAATATATGTGGCGTTGGGATACCGATCTTTGATTAAAGTTGTTTTTCCAACCCCTCTAGGACCAAACAAAAAAAAGCTGTTTTTTTTGGGAAAAACTATGTTTCTGGTGTACATAACTCCATTTTAACAGTGATTTTGGAGTTGTCAATGCCAAATAATGGGAATTAAAGGGCTGGTTACTGAAAGTGGAGGGAAGTATTATGTAAGTTAATTACATTTTGCTTCATTATACCAACTAACTGTGTCTTCTACTGTGTATAGTCTTTGGTCTGGTGGTATATCGTTTACACACGATCCAGCGTATGTAGTTTGACTTTGGACAATATGTGCATCTGTCCAATATAATGGAGAACATGACCCTGGACGAGTGTTATCAAAACTAGTCCATTTGCTACATCCCATTATTCCATTTGCTGGTGCCGTAGAAACTTGAGATAGTAGATTTGCTGCACCAAAAGCAGCATCAAGAAAATTACATCTTGATACTTTGTCTTGTGAATCTCTAGTTGGATCTATCTTTTGTACAGAACTCCAAATATCATCTGCGTTACCAGTATTTGTATAAAACCAGTTTATTAAGAATCCGAACGGTGGCTGTGTTTTGGCATCGTCGTTGTTACATCCAGGCATTATTTCACCACCACATTCTATAGTATTGCTCCATTTTCTAACATTTTCGTCTGAAAAATCGTATTCAGTTCCTTGATAACCATATGCTCCTTCATGTCTCATAGCTGCCCAAATATTTGCTGCAGGTACATTATATGCTGTTCCGGCCGCTGTTAATATTTGTTTTGCTAAATTGCCGATAGGTGCATTACATATACCACAGGCCCCACCGCTACCTTTAAGTTTTGATTCCCATTCACCACATTCGACTGGCTCTGTAGGTTTACAATTTCCATTTGCAATTGGGTCGCCGTAGCCTTTAGGGCGAAGGGCAGTTTGAATTCCTTTTAAGAAATATTCATAGACAGAACCAATGTGGGGAAAAGTAAGTTGTGTTCCAGAGCCAGCTCCGTCTGCAGGATATGATTTTTGTACAAAGTCTTGTGTTGCTCCTGCTGGAATTTGATGTAGCGGATTATCAATGCTGTATTTTACACCTGTAAATGTCGGTATATCCGCAATACATTCAACAGGAGCACCAGCTTCAACTTTAGGAAATATCTTTCTAAAGGTACTACCAGAATCCGCAACAGTTTGAGAAAAAATCTCATCAGCAAGTGGTGTTTTTGTTCCTGTTTTAAATTCTATCCCTACCTGTGCTGGACATTCAAGAGTATGAATAGGAGGACACCACTCACTGCCATTATCACCACAATCGTAATGACCCGGTATATTTACCTCATGACATTCAACTTCTGTAATTAAATATTTAGCCCCTTCTACAAACATTTCTTTTCCACTAGGCCTGTCACCCGGAAACAAATCATCGCCCTCGTTTACTCTGACATTTACAGCAGAGCAATCAAGGTTTGAATATGGATCTTTTGAAAGAGAAGCTGGTGCTGAATCAGGTTTAGGAGAGCTTGTAGAGATACCCTTTTTGAGGTGCTCAGTTGTTTCAGACAAAGGCTCACTCTCATAACCTTGTGGTGAGTATGTTTTGTTTAAAAGTCCCGATAATCCCATAACTTCCTGCATATGAGAAAAATATAAAAGTGCATTTTTGAAATTTTTATGTTGAGCATCTTCAATTTCAGTGCCTGATGACGGTACATAATTTGGTCCATCGCCTGTTAACAAATAATTTTTACCCTCAGAGTCACTATTGTTTGAAAGAGGAACATAATGCCAAAGATCGGCATATTTATTTGTAACAACATCAATAGGGCCTAATTTAATATCAACACATTGTAAACCAACTAGAGGTAAAATAACACAAGATTTACCTAACCATTCGTTATATGCCTTTTGATATAAAACCTGACTTTCGAAAGGCTTTTTATATTCAAATAAGAAATAAAATTTTTAGCAATTTCTGG
>JANPBV010000217.1:0-19748 GCA_031430615.1 Ignavibacteria bacterium
ACCTGGAGAGGAGCGTACTCTGAAGCTGATAGAGATGAACCGGATTACAAAACTCTTCGTTACCAGAGAGATATAAACACAAATGGCAGGTTTTTTGCATCGCTATCGACAGGTGAGCCCAATTCACTTGGCGGAGGAAGGTTCTTTTCTAAATTGAAAGATATAAACCGCTCGGCTGAGGGTAACTTTGAATTTAACTTTAAGCTCTCTAAAAAAATAGAAGTAAAAACCAAGCTTGGTGTTTTTTATAACAGAAGCTCAAGGGATTTCAGCGCAAGACTCTTTGCGCCTAAAATAGTTGATGCTAACAATTTTCTTTTGATATATTTATCCCCTGATTCACTGTTTATGCCTGAAAATATTGATACAAATAAGATCCTGTATTATGAGCTTACCAGAAAATCGGATACTTACAATGCAACTGAAGATCTTGCAGCGGGCTATCTGATGTTTGATGTACCAATAGGTAAGTTAAGGACAGTAATTGGCGCAAGGCTTGAATCAAATTTCAGCAAATTAAGTTCGTTTGACCAGATCGGCGACCCAATACAACGGAATGTTAACAAAAATGATATATTACCGTCTGTAAATCTTACTTATGCATTAAATCCCAGGATAAATTTAAGAGCAGGCTATTACCAGTCTATTTCAAGACCTGAGTTCAGGGAAATAGCTCCATTTAGCTTCTATGATTTTGCAGAGCAGATATTTACAATAGGCAACCCTGATCTTGAAAGAAATCTTATCAGGAATTATGATCTGAGGTTTGAATATTTCCCACAGGCAGGAGAGATAATTTCATTCAGTCTTTTCTATAAAAAATTCGATTCACCAATTGAAGAAGTATTTGTACCTAATTCAGGCGGTGATAACAGGGTAAAAACTTTCCAGAATGCAAAAGGCGGCGCGAATAATTATGGTGTCGAGCTTGAAGCAAGGAAGAACCTTGGTTTCATATCAAAACATTTTAAGTATTTTTCTGTGAATGCTAACATTTCCATTATTAATTCTAAAGTTGATCTTTCAGGAATAGGTTCCACTGTGACAAATCTTGAAAGAAGGCTGCAGGGACAATCACCTTATACTATTAATACCGGTATATATTATGATAATACTGAGCTTGGAACCAGTGTTAATTTATCCTATAACAGGTTTGGCAAAAGAATATCAGAAGTAGGTCTTGAAGGGCTTTCAGATATAGAAGAGAACGGAAGAGACGTACTTGACATATCGGTAATACAAAAGCTTTTCAAAAATTTTGAAGTAAAACTTTCTGTAAAGGATATCCTTGCGCAGGATTACTTATATACACAGGCTGTAAACGGTAAAGACGAAATGTTTAAAAAATTTAATGCCGGAACAGGCTATTCATTAAGCCTTTCATTTAAGTATTAGCATCAATTATTAAGTTCATATTAAGAAACACTCTAAAATCCCGTTAAAACAGCGGGATTTTTTATTTTCAGTTAAGATATATTCACAATACATTAACAATTCCTTATTGGCAGCCTAACACTTTAATCTTAAATTTGTTAATAAATCAAAACAAAAATCTGTATAAAAAAGCAAACCGAGAAAGGATCCAAAATGCTTAAACAATTTCTATTAGCTGTTGTTTCAGTTTTTGTATTAAGTTCAGCAGTATTTTCAAGTACATGGACAGATACATTATCAGGAAGCATCACAACAAACGTTACACTGCAAAATACCAAAAGATATTTAATGCTTGGAACAGTATTTGTAAAATCCGGTGGTACTCTTAACATTCCTGCAGGCACACAGATATTTGGTGATAAGAATTCCAAAGCTGCCCTTGTAATTGAAAGAGGCGGTTTAATTAACGCAAATGGCAGCGCTGGCGCTCCAATTGTATTCACAAGCGCTCAGCCGGTTGGCACAAAAAGCGCTGGTGATTGGGGAGGCGTAATAATTCTTGGAAAAGCAAGGATTAATACTTCCTCAGGTTCAGATACTGCAGCAATAGAAGGTATATCACCTGCTGTTTATTATGGCGGAACAATTGACGCGGATAATTCAGGTACGTTCAGATACGTAAGAATAGAATATTCGGGTATTGCGCTATCACCAAACAACGAGATAAACGGCTTAACAATGGGCGCAGTTGGCTCTGCAACAACAATAGAATATGTTATGGTGGCATACAACGGCGATGATTCTTTTGAATGGTTTGGCGGAACAGTTAATTGTAAATATTTAATTTCATACTTCCCGGTTGATGATGAATTTGATACGGATTTTGGTTACAGAGGAAAATTGCAGTTTTTACTCGGTATCAGAAAACCGAGTATTGCAGATATTAGCGGTTCAACATGCTTTGAATCAGATAATAATAACGGACCAAACTTTAATACTCCCAGGACCACACCATTATTTTCAAATGTAACATCAATTGGTCCAAAACAATACGATACATCAGTAATAAATCCCAATTTCACAAGAGGCGGGCATTTAAGAAGAAACTCACTTATCAGCATTGCAAATACAGTAATGATGGGATGGCCTACCGGCTTGTTTTATGACGGTTCAGGCACTACATGCGCAATTCAGAATGATACTTCAAGAGTAAAAGCCAATATACTTGCAGGTTGTTATACACTTGCAGCTTCTACAAGCGCAGGCTGCAGTTTTGACGCATTAGGTTATACAAACGGAAACAACACTATTTTTACAACTACAGCAGGCGCTTTGTTAACAAATCCATATGGCGGAGTTGCAACAGGAAATTATAGTCCTTCATTCTTCAATCCGGCAGCAGGTTCACCTGCATTAAGCGGTGCAAACTTTACATTACCCGGCTTAAATGATCCTTTCTTTACACCAACTACATACAGGGGCGCATTTGACCAGAACGGTACATGGGCTAACGGCTGGACTAACTTCAGGCCTGATACAGTTAACTATAAATTAATTCCAATTGGTATTGAACCTATCAGCAATATAGTTCCAAAATCATTCAGCTTACAACAGAACTATCCAAATCCTTTCAACCCTGTAACAAACATTAAGTTTAATGTTGCAACGGGTGGTTTTGCAAAGCTTGTTATATTTGATGTATTGGGAAGAGAAGTTGCAGAACTTGTAAATGAAAACTTAAAAGCAGGCGAGTATGCAGTAAGTTACAACGCTTCTAATTTACCAAGCGGTGTTTATCTGTATAGGCTTACAATAACAGGAGATAAAGCATCATTTATATCTACAAAAAAACTGATGCTGGTAAAATAATCCCGAGTACTCGGGATTATTTTACCGCCTTGTTTCTAAGGTTAGTAAAGTAGAATGAAGTAAATTTTACCAAAAATATAGTTTTTTAATCAATATTAGTCAAAACCCCGTTAAAACGGGGTTTTTTTATTGGTAAATTAAGTTTGTTTTTCATTTAAAATTCTATTAATTTAGCATATTCAAATGTATAATTTTTCATTAATAAAGGAGAAAAAAATGAGAATAACAAAGTTTACAATTTTGTTTTTATTATTATCGTTCATTACTTTTAATAGTTTAGATGCGCAGGTTAAAACAACATCCAAGAACTGGAAATCACCAACATTTACAATTGATGTTGCGCCAAATTTCACGTTGCCTCTTCAGGAATCAAAAGGAAATAATATTGGTGAATTCTTTGCGTTCAAGAATTATGGAACCAAGGTAGGCTTTGGAACATCATTCAATTTTAAATTTGGATTAGGTAAGCAAGGACAATACAGACCATATATTACTTTAGGTTACACACAAATGCAGGGAAAAGATAACAATACTGCATTTATTGGAAATAATATTATTCAAAATGGTTATCCTTTCTCAGGAGATACAATACCAACATCAGGACCGGGAAGCTCTGAAATAATTTTAAGAATTCCTCAAATTGGTGCTGGTTTTGAATATGCTGTGACAACTGCTGATAGGAAAAAAAGAATGTGGTATCCGTTCTTTGGTGTGGAGTTTCTGGCATCTGTTGTTACGGGTATTTACAGACAAACATCCACTAATGCACCTTCATCCAACACACCGGGTGTAGAAACCGGTTATACAATTAAATCAGACCTAAGAATTGGGTTTGGAGCCGGGATGGGTGCAGCTTTCAGGTTCGGAAAATATTTTGGTATGTCTTTAGGCGGAAAGTATAAATTATTCAATCTTATCGGTAAAAAATCTGACTTCCTGAATGAAGTTAATAAAATGAATATTCTTGATAAAGCCGCAGTTGATTTAAACAGCAATCTTTCTAAAGACAGGAATATGGGAGCAGTTGAGTTTTATCTTGCCTTAACAATTTTTATGGGTAAGACCAAGAAATAAGAAACAGTAATTTTTATTTTTTTTAAACCCCCTCCCGAATATTCGGGTCGGGGTTTTCTTTTACTTTCCTGAACAGAATAAACCCTGCGATAAAGAATATCAAAATTGAAATAACGGCATATCTTTGATTTCCGGTCAGCCATGATACCAAACCAAAAGTTAAGGGACCCAGGATTGTTGATGTTTTTTCAAACAGGCTGTAAAACCCGAAGAATTCTGTTTTTTTATCCTCTGGTATCAGCTTACCAAAGAAGCTTCTTGAGAGCGCCTGTGAGGAACCAAGGAATGTTCCCGCAAAAGCCCCGATAATAAGAAAAGTAGTTTTATCATTGGCAAAAAATACCATAAGTGTTAAAACTGCCCAGCTTATAATGATGAACAGAATGGTTTTTTTTGCGCCAACCTTATCGGCTATCCAGCTGAATAAAAATGAACCCAACAGAGCTGTTACCTGAACTATGATAAAGAACAGGATGAGGTCTTTGATCTCAAAATTTAGAGTGGTTTGCGCAAAGTTTGCAGAAAAGAAAATGATTGTATTCACTCCATCAATATACAGAAAGTATGAAAACAGAAATATCCTGATATTCCTGAAATTGCTGATGTGCTTTATGGTATCAAGGGTTCGTTTAATCCCAATTGAAAGGAAATTCAGACTATTATCAGGAATAGCTTTCTTTTTTTCTTTTACAAACAGGAATATTGGAATAGAAAAAACCAGGAACATTACTGCGCAGGCAAGAAAAGTTAATCGTGGGGTATCCTGTAAAACTAAAACCGCCGCAAGGGAAGCAAGTGATCCTAAGTAACCTATGGCATACCCAAAGGATGAAACCTTATTGTAATTTTCAAATTTTGATATTTCCTTTATGAATGCGTCATAAAACCCAAGTCCTGCCTGGAAACCAATGTTAGCGAGAATGAATAAGACCATTCCCCACAGTATCATACCTTCGGTTATAAAATATAGAAAAGCAGTGGATATTATACACAGGAAAGTGAAGAAAAATAAGTATTTTTTTTTGCTGCTGTAATAATCACTTGCTGCGCCAAGCACGGGACTTAAAACTGCAACAAGTATCATTGAAATATTTATCGCTGTTGACCAATAAAGATCAGCAATAGGTAGATTAGAGGCAACAACTTTTTTGAAATAAATTGCATAAACAAAGGCAACAATTATTGTCGCAAAAGTTGAGTTCGCAAAATCGAATAATGACCAGTTAAAAACATCTTTATTAAGCCATCTGTTTTTGGTTGGAGGTGTTTCCATTCTTTAAAACTGTTAATTTAATATTGTGAAAGGGTGTGCTTAGGTTACTGGCTGTCTTTTGCCGGTTATCAAACCTTTACCCTTCTTTGTGATCAGTTTTTCTCTTTGCAGCTTTTCAAGTATCGCATCAAGAACCCCGTTGACAAATTTACCTGAATTTCTGGTGCTGAAATCCTTTGCTATATCAATGGATTCATTAATTGAAACTTTTGGAGGGATATCTTCGAAATGAAAAAACTCGGTAAGGCACATTTTAATAATAATAGCGTCAATTAAAGCAATTCGTTCCATATCCCAGTTATCAACCGCTTCTGTGATAATTGATTCATATTTTTCATCATTATCAATTGTTTGTTTGATAAGCTCTTCACAGAATTTTCTGTCATCCTTCTTATCAATATCTTCCAGCTGCTGCTGCTTTACCTGTTCAATTGGGTCACCGGTAAGTTTGAATGCATATAGAGCCTGCAGCGCTTTTTCGCGTAAATGTCTTCTGGTTAATGCCATTTTACAAAGATAATTTAACCAATGCCAAATAACCAGAACAAAATTACTGCGAAACTTTCCTTAATACAGAAGTTAAACGATGATTCAGTTGATAGAGGAGTATCTGATGCTACAGTATAAGCATTAACGCCGAAAAATTTACAGATCTGCTTAGTCCTTAATAAGTGGAAATTATCACTGATAATAACGATCTCTTTCCAGTTATTCTTTTTGTAAAGATTATTGTTTAAATAGAGTATCTGCTCGAGTGTTGAGTTAGATTTATTCTCAATGAATATATTGCGCTCAGGCACGCCTTTTTTAAGCAGCTCATTTTTAGAAACATCGGCTTCTGTCATTTCGCCCGGCGCGCCGCCGCCGGTTAAAATTATATTTTTTATTATTCCCCCTGCATAAAGTTCATAACCTTTGTTTATTCTTTCCCTTAATACAGGTGATGGACGGTTTCCTCCCCATACTGCTGCTCCAAGGACAGTTCCTGCATCCACTGTTTTTTTGTTATCTTTCAGTATTGTGTAATCATCAGTGTAATTATACGCAAACAAAAAAACTATTGAGTATGCCGCAGCAAGGATAAGAAGTGTTACCCAGATACTTCTGAATATGTAAAATTTCATGAGCACTGTAAATGAAATTACACATGCCGATACCGCAATGAACAAATGTATTATTGCAAAAACTGAAAGAGTGATTGTCTGTATCCCTTTTTGTGAGAGCGTTACAAGGTTTTCGTAGAAGGTTTCTCTTGGTATCCTTCCCTGGAAAAATGCGAATGCCAGAAGAAGCAGTGATATTACCGAGATGATTACCAGGGTTCTTAGAGCGCTCTTGCTGACTTTTGAGGACTGAAGTGAAATATTTATTATTGCAATAATTGCTATCAGGCAAATTGTTATCCAGAATAAATTTCCCGTGTATAAAATATTAAATCCATTGAAGAAACTTGAGAGAAAACTTCTTGAAAGCATTGTTGTATACTGGGAATTAAGCCAGTATTTATATGCCTCCATGAAAAATAAAACGAATAACTCATAGCAAATTAACCAGAGAATTATTAACCTGTTCCCGGAGCCTTTATTAGTGTTTTCCAATCAGTTTTTTTGCATTATTTATATATCCAATATATAAATATACTAACTTAGGTAATAAGTTTCTTGTAATTATAAGTATATAAGACTAATATAGTCCTATTTGCGTACAAACAAATAGCAAGGCTTATTTAATTGTATTGAAAAAAATTTTTACATGCATTAATATTGGACTAAATTAGTCTAATATCATTCTAACAGTTGAATCTTAAATTTGTACAGAAGAAATCAAAGGAAATCTCAAAATCATATAAATAATCATAACATGAAGAAAATAATACTGTTTCTTATCCTGTTTGTTCTATCGTTAAACATTTATTCCAACGAAAGAAAATTCGGTTACGTATATCAAAGCGGGGTATTGGGGAAAGGCAACCGTGAGCTTGAAATATGGACAACTGCAAGGATAGGAAAAGATATACCATATTACGCCAGGACTGAACACAGAGTTGAATTTGAATGGGGTATTACCAATAAATTACAAACAGCATTTTATGTGAACTTCAGGAATACAAGCCAGGATAACGGAACAGGTTTGACAAGTAAATTTGAATTCAAAGGAATTTCCAGTGAATGGAAATACCAGGTATCGAGCCCCGTAAAGAACGCAGTTGGATTTGCGGTTTACGGTGAGCTTGGCTTGAATACAGACGAAGTTGAGTTTGAAGGTAAATTTATATTTGATAAGAAAATTAAAAAGAGTACCTTCGCGCTGAATATGGTTTTTGAAAATGAATGGAAGTTAAGTTCACAAAAAGCTGAGACAGAACTTGTTTTAGAAGGTGACCTTGGGTGGAGTTATGATATTTCCAATTCATTTTCCGCGGGGATTGAAGTAAGAAACCATAACCTAATAGTTGAGAGTAAATTAGAGCATTCAGCTTTGTTTGCGGGACCCGTTATATCATTTTCACAGCCTAATTGGTGGCTTACATTAACTGTCCTGCCTCAGATAATTGCATTAAAAGGAAAAACAGGAGAGAGTAACTTAGTACTTGGTGAACGCGAAAAACTTGAAACAAGGCTTTTGTTCTCGTTCAGGCTTTAACATTTATATTGTATAATTGAAGACATTTTATAAAATATTATTAGTATCCATATTTTGTGGTTTTTTATATTTGCAGTATGACTTAAAAAGTGATACTGCAAATAATATTTATACCGATTCATTACAAACTCAAGATACAATCGACTCAGGTAAAGATTCATTGCAGATAATACAGTTTAAACTCCAGCAGGGTAAACTGCTATACGAAAAAAAATGTCAGAAATGCCACATGTTATATGAACCCAGGGACTATAGATTGAAGCAATGGAAGGAAAATCTTGTAGAGATGAAAGAAAAAGCCGGAATAAACAAAGATGAATACATCTTAATTCTCGGCTATTTATCAGCTAATTGCAGGAAATAGAAATTACCAGCCAAGCAGCCATGCGAACATTAACGGCGCAACTATCGTAGCGTCGCTTTCAACAATGAATTTTGGAGTATTGATATCAAGCTTGCCCCATGTAATTTTTTCATTCGGCACAGCGCCTGAATATGAACCGTAGCTTGTGGTGGAGTCAGATATCTGGCAGAAATAGCTCCAGAATGGAACGTCGTGCCACTCAAGATCCTGGTACATCATAGGTACAACACAGATCGGGAAATCACCGGCAATACCACCGCCTATCTGGAAGAAACCAACACCTTTACCGCCTGAATTTTTCCTGTACCACTCACTTAATGTTACCATATATTCAATTCCTGATTTCATTGTAGATGGTTTTAGCTCACCTTTAATGCAGTAAGAAGCGAAAATATTTCCCATTGTGGAATCTTCCCAGCCGGGAACAATTATTGGCAGATTTTTCTCAGCCGCCGCGATCATCCATGAATTTTTGGGATCTATTTCGTAATACTCTTCAAGCACACCGCTCAATATCATCTTATACATATACTCATGCGGAAAATATCTTTCGCCTTTTGATTCAGCATCTTTCCACAGTTCATATACATGCTTTTGAAGTCTGCGGAAAGCTTCTTCTTCGGGAATGCAAGTATCGGTAACACGGTTCAACCCTTTTTCAAGCAATGCCCATTCTTCATTTGGTGTTAAGTCACGGTAATTTGGTACTCTTTTATAATGTGAGTGAGCTACTAGGTTCATTAAATCCTCTTCCAGATTTGCGCCTGTGCATGATATTATCTGTACTTTATCATTTCTTATCATCTCAGCAAGTGATATTCCAAGCTCGCCTGTACTCATAGCTCCTGCAAGCGTTATCATCATCTTACCGCCTTCTGCCATATGTGTTTCATAAGCTTTAACGGCATCCATCATAGCCGCTGAATTGAAATGGAGGTAGTGCTTTTCCATGAATTGTGAAATTGGACCGCGTGTCATTTATGTTTCCCCTTATAACAACCTCACCCCCAGCCCCTCTCCTAAAAGGAGAGGGGTGAAAGGCGAGCATATATTATTTTATAATTTTAATTTCTTTACAACCTCACCCCTCCGAAGGAGTCCTTCTGACCAGCCCCTACGTAAACTGTTTAGGAAGTCAGGATGGATCAAGGTGTGGTAGATAATTTTTTATAATTTTAATCTTTTTTATTCTTATTAAAATTTGTCTTATAATACACAGACAGGCCTAAAGGTCACACAAATGTCTGTGTTACTAACTAAAAATTATAACTTTAATTTTTTGAAAATAAATTCAGGAATTGAAGTAATAATATTCATTATCCACCACCAGAAAAACGGTGTATAAATAACCGATTTTCTTTTTTTCATGGCTTTATAAATATCCTTGCCAACTTTTTCCGGTGATGCAACCAGTAATTTAGGCAGCGGCATACCATATGTCATTGGAGTATTTACAAAACCGGGTTTTATAGTTAATACATTTACACCTGATTTGAATAATCTATTCCGTAAGCCTGATAAATAGACCGAGAGCCCGCCTTTAGCTGACCCATACATATAATTGCTCTGCCTGCCCCTATCACCGGCAACGGAAGAAATAACAGCAATATTACCTTTTTTCCTTGTTTCAAACTCGGCGGCTAATAGCTCGCAAACAGAAACAACTCCTGTAAAATTTGTATCAATTATCCTGTGGGCTTCGGTAAAATCAACCTGCGCCTTTTCCTGCGTACCAAGATAGCCAAAAACTATAAGGACATAATCCAGTTCAGGGGTTTTGGCAAGTACATCTTCAATGAATTTCTTATGAGTGGGGTAATCCAACGCATCAATATACTCAGCGCTGCATTTTACTTTATATCTTATGCTGAAATCATTTGCATACTTCTCAGGCTCATCCTGCTTTCTGCCGCCAAATATTATTTCATGCCCTGCTTCAGCAAAATGTGAAGCTGCTGCCTGCGCAATCAGTGAATTAGCGCCGAGTACTAAAAGGGACATAAACCAATTCTCCTTGCCATATTTGAAGTGAATTTATTTTTCGGGTCATATTTAATTTTTATTTCCATCCATTTTTCCCACAATCCGCTGTACATTTGTTTAAAAGTTTTCTCATCAAGTATTGAGTCTTTTGTAAGGTAATTCCTGCCGCCGTAATCAAGCACAATTTCATCAAGCTCTCTGCACATTTGAATAACACCTTTTTTTACAGGGAAATCCATAGAAAGAGTATAGCCTTTAAATGGGAAGGATAGAATCCCATCCTGATTACCCATTTTTTTTAGTACAGCAAGGAAGGAACCTCCCCCAAATGATACAACTTTCTTCAGAATTTTATCAATTGCTTCCTTACCTTTATCTTCAGGTACGTTAAGCTGGTATTGAATAAGCCCGCTCTTACTGTAAATATGGTTCCAGTTCAGGATAAAATCAAGCGGGTAGAAATATTTATCATAATGAACATGTTCAACTTTGTTCTTTGCTGCCAAATAAAAAGCAGAATTGAAAAGTGTTATAGAAAGTTTATTTAGTGTTGCAAAGGGAACTTCAAACGGTACGGAAATTTTCTTTTCTATATATTTCTTTGCTGATCTTAATTTCAGTTTATCCGGCAGCGTATCATTTTCTTCATGGTTGCCAAGCAGCAATACATTTCTTCCGTATTTTTTCCCTGAGGCAACTATATCCATCCATGCAACGGAATAATGATAATCTTTATCAAACTCTTCGAGCTTATCAAATAGCTCATCCATATTCCGGAGTTTTAGCGACCTGTTGGTAAGATATGGAGAAGTTATCTTCTTTAATTGAATTTCCGCTTCAAGTATAAATCCGGTAAGCCCCATGCCGCCAACAGTAGCCCAAAAAAGATTACTATTTTCAGTGCGTGAGCATTCCAGTATCTCACCCGAAGCTATAAGTATTTTAAAACTAATCACAAAAGTAGAAAAAGAACCTACGTTATGATGATTCTTCCCATGGACATCGCTTGCAATTGCGCCGCCCATTGTAACGTATTTTGTTCCCGGTGTAACGGCAGGGAACCATCCCCTGATAACAAAAGTATCCAGAAGGTCTTTATATGTAACACCTGCTTCGCATCTAACAATCCCTGTTTCTTCATCAAAGGAAATGAAGCGGTTCATAAGGATCGATTCAGTAACAATTCCGGTATCGTTCAGCGAGGCATCACCATAACTTCGCCCTAATCCGCGTGGTATAACAGAGCTTTGTTTCAGGATCTCCATCAGGTTAAATATCCCCGGCGGGCGGGTGACCTTGCACATAGCTTTCGGGAATTTTCCGAATCCGGAAAGCTCTATCTCCTCAAATTTCATTAGTTTCTGTGTATTGAAAGTACTTCCTCCATGAGATTAATCTGTAAATATCGTAAATAATAAAATGATAAGAAATTTAGAAATTTGGTATTTAAAACCCGCACAGGAAACATATTAATGTCAGGTCTAAGGACCTGACATAAGCAGTTAAAATATCGTAAATAATAAAATGATAAGAAATTTAGAAATTTGGTATTTAAAATCAGGCTTTGATTATATGGTTTTTACAAACTTATTAAATTTTTCATTATCATAGAATAACGACTAATCCGGGATTAAAGTCTAGATACCTGCTTTCCTGCCTGCTGCAGGCATGGCGCGGGTATGACAAAATAATAAAGATAATGCTATAACTTTAAAATGTGAGTTTAATTTGCTATTTTAGTAAATAAGTTCTTTGTAATATTCCGTTTAACACGGAAAATTGTTTTCGGTTCACTTAATTAAAACAGTGAATAATAGGGAATCCGGTTCATGCCGGAGCTGTCCCCGCAACTGTAGGAAAGAAGACCGGTATTTGTTACGTCACTATCGTTTTATTGATGGGAAGACTTACCGGAAATTGCTTTTAAGCCAGGAGACCTGCCGGAAATATCTTTAAATGATCTTCGAGGGCAAAGATTACATGTTATTACTAATTGGGACTCCCTGTCTCTATATGACAATGTATATTTTTTATTCGTTTGGTCATTTAGGTACAGGGAGTTTTGTTTTACAAAACAAACAATTTTAATAACTAAACTTTTTTCATCGGGAGAAATATGAAAAAGTTAATCTTGGCTTCAATTTTCGTTTTTGCTTCACTTTTTATTTTTATATCCATCAACGGCTGCGGAGATGAAGATATTGTAATTAATAACCCGGTAACTTCAACAAAAGGTGTTTTTGTACTCTATGAAGGCACATTTGGACAGGCAACATCGTATGATTATGCATTTATAGATACAGGATTGGATACCGTATTCAGTAATGCATATCAAAATTCAAACGGCGGCGCTACCTTAAATTCTTTTCTTGACGGAATGATGCTTTCTGGAAATGATTTATATATTACAGCACAAGGTTCTTTTGGACAGCCGGGTTCTATTTATAAAATCAATTCTGCAACTAACCAGCTTATCAGCTCGCAGCTTAGTATTGGCAATAATCCATACAACTTTGTATTTGCGAACAATAATATTTACATAACAAATACGGGCAGTGATTTTGTAAAAGTAATAGATATGAATTTTAGCAATGTGGTTGATTCAATTTCCGTTGGGTTTAACCCGGCAGATATTTTGTTTGCAGGTGGAAATGTATTTGTCGGAAAACAAACATTTACCTTTGAAAACTCGCTGGCTGTAATTAATTCAACCAACCAGGTAAGCAAAATATTTTTCCAGGGGCCGCCTGTTTCAATTGCATTAAACTCAGGTAAAGTATATGTATCAACATTTGGTTATAAAAAGCTGTTTGTTGTTGATGTATCCACTGCTCAGGTAACGGACTCCATCAGTATGCCTGTAACACAGGCAGGTATCGGTTATCTTGCATCTGGCAGTGCAAATACAATGTATGTTCTCGGAACTGATACAGCATTTCAGTACATGCAGGGTGTAAGTATTTATAAGGTTGATCTAGTAAGCAAAACCTTTGACGCCGGTTTTACGGTTAACGTTACGGGAACTGATGTTATATATGGCATCGATTATGACGCTGTTGAAAACAAAATTTATACGGCAATTGCAAAAGGCAATGCAAACGGTGAAGTAAGGGTTTACAGTACTTCCGGGGCTTTGCTAAAAACATATAGTGATATTGGAGGCAAGTATCCCAGAAGGTTTGCGTTTAAATATTAATGAATAGTATCATAAAAATACTATTATTCTGCTTAATTTCAGTAACAACTATTCCTGCCCAGGAGATAATTTCTTCAGGGCAGGATAGCGTTTTTACCGGTGAGATACTTGTTGAATCCAACCGCCTGAAGATGAAAAATTCAGATGCTCCCAACAAAATTCAGGTATTAGATGAACATTTTATACTTTCACTCAATGGAAGCAGCCTGCCGGATGCTTTGCAGTTAAGCGACGCAGTTTATATTAAAGATTATGGCTTTAATTCAGGTACTAAGACCATTTCACTTAACGCAACGCAGAGTGAACATACGCTGATCCTGTTAAATGGGGTAAGACTTAACAGCAGGCAGAATGCACAAGTAGATCTATCACTATATAATCTTGATAATGTTTCGCGGATTGAAGTTTCAAAAGGAGGTTCATCTGCGCTTTACGGCAGTGAAGCAATTGGCGGAGTTATAAATATTATTACAAAGGATTTTGTGTCTATTAATCCTGTTGGGTTTAATCTAAAAGCAGGTGTTGGTTCTTACGGGCAAAGGAAATTCTATGGCAGGTTTTCACACAGTTTTGATATCAGTTTCTTAAATAATATTAATTACAGCCTTTCTTTTTCAGATGAGCGTGCAAAGAATAATTTTGAGTATAATTTCAAAAGCGGAAATACAAAAGTATTAAAGGAAAGAGAGAAGTCTGATTTTAATACGCAGGCGTTTAATTTTGATCTTTCATTTACAGATGAGGATAAGTCAGCGTACAAACTTTTTGCAAATTATTCACATTTTGAGCGTGGTGTTCCCGGGGTTGATTTGGGTTATTCCACCGGTACAGCAAGGCAGATTGATTACAACTTTATTTCAGGCATTTCTTATGACCGGGAAGTTGATGACAATATTTACTTGAAATCAGATATCAATTATAATTACCAGCTTGAGAAGTATTTTGATCCTTCAACATTTAATCTATCTGTTCAGATAAACAGCTTTTACAGGCTTACCGGTTTAGCGACCACAAACGTACTCAGTTATTTACCTAATGATAAATTCAGTATTGAAGCAGGCAGTGAACTTTCATTCAATTATATAGAAAGCAATGAAACCGAAGATGGTGATCTTACCCAGGGGGCATTATTTGCTGTTTCAAAATTTGAAGTTGATCTTAAAAAGGGTTCAAAAATAACTTTTTATCCTTCTCTAAGATATGATTATTTTTCAAACATATCAGAGAAAAATGTTATTACCGGTAAATTCGGAATAAATATTAAGCCGCTGGGTAAAACAGAATTCAACATTAAATCATCAATCGGAAATAATTTCAGCGCGCCAACATTTAATGAGCTGTACTGGAAAGATCTTGGAAATAAAAATCTAAAGCCTGAAAAATCCATCAGCTTTGATGCTGGGGTATATTATAAATTTAAAGCAATAGGTGTTAATGAACTTGAAGCTTCATACTTTAATATCATCACTACTGATAGAATTGTATGGACACCTGTATCAGGAAGTATTTGGAAGCCTATAAATGTTGGTAAGGTGAAATCAGAAGGAATTGATATGAGTCTTAGATCAAATTTTTCTTTTGGAAAACGACTTAGTATAGGCACATCAATAAATTACACATATAGCAATGCTTTAAAGAAAAACAGTGATTATACAGGTGACCCAACTTATGGAAAACAAATGATTTACCTTCCAAAAGAGATGGTAAAAGGATCAATTATGATGAATTATTTGACTACAAGTAAAATATTAAAATATGTATCTTTTAGCCTGTTCTATAATTTTTCTACCAAAAGATACACAAATTTTGAAAATACTCAATTTGTGCCAAGATATGACGCTATTGACGGAAACATTGCGCTGGGTTTTACAAAAGGTGCAATTGAAATTGGTACAAAATTTATTGTGAACAACATTTTTAACGAAGACTACAGCGTCTTGCCGGGTTACCCGATGCCGCTTAGAAATTATAAATTTGAACTAAGTATAAAATATTAAGTATTAAATATTGTGGAAAAGCTTAAGATAGAATTCCGCCCAAATTATAAATTTGAAGATTACCTTCAGTGGGAAGGTAAATGGGAATTAATTGAGGGCGTGCCGTATGCTATGAGTCCTTCACCAACGAAGAAACATCAGCTGGTTTCCGCGAACATCGCTATACAATTGAACGATCTGCTTAAGGATTGTACAGAGTGCCAGGCGTTTATGGCTTTGGACTGGAGAATTAAAGATGATAATGATAATAATGTTTTTTGTCCCGATAATTCTGTAGTTTGTAAACCGGTAAAAGGTGACTATATTGAAACTGCGCCTGATCTGATTTTTGAAATATTATCACCTTCAACAGCAGGTAAAGATAAAGAAGTAAAATATATAATTTATCAGCATCATGGCGTTAAATATTATGTGATAATTGATATTGATAAACAAACAGCAGAGATATTTATTTTTGAAAACGGGAAGTACAAAAATGCATCAGAAACGAAAAATGATAAATTTACATTCGATCTTGGAAAATGCAGGATGAATTTTGATTTTAGCAGTATATGGAATACAGAAAAATAATTATAATCTCACAGGAGAAATCATAAATGAATAACTCTAAAATGACAAACTTTTTTATAGCAGCAGTATTAATTTTATTTGCAGCCTTTTCAAGGCTCATACCTCATCCAATGAATTTTGCGCCAATAGCTGCAATAGCTCTATTTGCCGCCGTGTATATGGATAAAAAATATGCATTCATATTACCAATTGCGGCAATGCTGCTCAGCGATATATTTATCGGGTTCTATGCCGGTATTGAGTGGGTTTACGGCGCATTTGCAATGGTTGCATTTATCGGATTATGGCTTAAGAAGAGAGTTGAAAATAAAAACGGCGCAGGTAAAGCAGGATTTATTTTCGGCATAACGCTGGTTTCCTCAATAGTATTTTTCATTCTAACAAACTTTGGTGTGTGGGTAAGCGGTATGTTCTATGAAATGAACATTAAAGGTTTAATAGAGTGTTATACAATGGCAATACCTTTCTTCCGTAATTCATTAAGCGGTGACTTGTTCTACGTAACAGCTATGTTTGGTGTATATGAGCTTGTTACAAAATTAGCAGGTACATCCTCTTTACAGGAAGCAAAGATCAGGAAATAAAACATTATATATGATAGAGCAGCTTAAAGATGAACTGAAAAAACGAATAGTTATCCTTGACGGACCAAGGGGAACGATGATACAGAGGCTGAACCTTGATGAGGCAGGATTCCGCGGTGAAAGACTTAAGGATTTCCCGAATGACTTAAAAGGCAACAACGATATATTAAACATTACACGCCCTGAAATTATCAGTAAAATATACGAGCAGTACCTCGAAGCAGGCTCTGATATTGTTGGTACTAATACCTTTAACTCTTCATCAATTTCACAGGCTGATTACAATACACAGGAATTTGTTTACGAAATAAATCTAAATTCCGCAAAGCTCGCAAAAGCTGCCGCGGATAAATACACCAAGCTAACACCCGCTAAGCCGCGATATGTTGCAGGCGCTATCGGTCCGATGAATAAAACCCTTTCAATGTCACCCGATGTAAATGACCCCGGCTACAGGGCTGTAACATTTGAGCAGATTAAGGAATCATACCAGGAAGCCGTAAAAGGATTGATAGATGGCGGTGTTGATATTCTGCTTGTCGAAACAGTGTTTGATACACTTAACTGTAAGGCAGCTTTATTTGCTATCAATGAACTATTTGATCAGATAGGCAAAAAGCTTCCTATAATGGTTTCAGGTACAATTGTTGATATGAGCGGAAGAACACTCTCGGGTCAGACAGTTGAAGCGTTCCTGAACTCAGTTGCCCACGCGGAGCTTTTCAGTATTGGTTTAAACTGTTCGCTTGGCGCAAAGGAAATGCGTCCTTATATAGAGGAGCTCTCAGCAAAAGCAAATATGTATATAAGCTGTTATCCGAATGCTGGTTTGCCAAATGCATTTGGCGGTTACGATGAGCTCCCTGAAGAAACAGCGAGTTATTTAAAGGAATTTGGCAAGAGTGGATTTTTGAATCTGGTTGGCGGATGTTGCGGAACAACACCAGATCATATTCAAAAAATAGCGGAATTTGTAAAAGATATATCACCCAGAAAATTACCAGAGATTGAACCATATTTAAGATTAAGCGGACTTGAACCTCTGAATATCACACCGCAGACAAATTTTGTGAATATCGGTGAAAGAACTAATATCACCGGTTCAGCAAAGTTTGCAAAACTGATAAGAGATGAAAATTATGAAGAAGCCTTAAGCGTTGCACAGCAGCAGGTCGAGAGCGGCGCGCAGGTGATTGATATAAATATGGATGAAGGTATGATTGACGGTGTAGCCGCTATGGTGAAATTCCTAAAGCTTTGCGCGGTTGAGCCTGATATTGCGCGTGTTCCTGTAATGCTTGATTCATCCAAATGGGAAATTATTGAAGCGGGGTTAAAATGCCTTCAGGGTAAAGGTATTGTTAATTCTATTAGTTTAAAAGAGGGCGAAGAAAAGTTCATTGAGCACGCAAGGAAAGTAAAGCTCTACGGCGCTGCAGTAATAGTAATGGCATTTGATGAAAAAGGACAGGCTGATAGTTACGAGAAAAGAATTGCAATTTGCCGGAGATGTTATGATATACTTACAAAGAAAGTCGGTTTCCAGCCGCAGGATATTATTTTTGACCCAAACATACTTACAGTTGCAACGGGAATTGAAGAACATAACAATTATGCGGTAGATTATATTAAAGCTACAAAATGGATAAAAGAAAATCTTCCATTTGCTAAAGTTAGCGGTGGTGTTAGTAATATTTCGTTTTCATTCCGCGGAAATAATTTTATCAGGGAGGCGATGCACTCTGCGTTTCTGTACCACGCTATAAAAGCGGGAATGGATATGGGTATCGTTAACGCTGGTATGATTGAAGTATATGATGAAATCCCCAAAGACCTGCTTGAGTTAGTTGAAGATGTACTTTTGAACAGAAGAGAGGATTCTACCGAAAGACTTGTGCAGTTTGCTGAGACGGTTAAAACAAAAGGAAAAGTAATAGAGCAGGATAATGCATGGCGTAATGCACCTGTTGAAGAAAGATTAAAACATGCGCTTATAAAAGGAATTGTTGAATTTATTGATGTTGATACCGAGGAAGCGAGACTTAAATATCCAAAGCCGCTTGATGTTATTGAGGGTCCGCTGATGGACGGAATGAACGTAGTTGGTGATCTTTTCGGCTCAGGGAAAATGTTCCTTCCGCAGGTTGTAAAGAGCGCAAGGGTTATGAAGAAATCCGTGGCATTCCTTACTCCTTATATTGAAGCGGCAAAAGCAGAAGGAGCTTCCAGCATTAATGGCAGGATACTGCTTGCAACAGTAAAAGGCGATGTGCATGATATCGGCAAAAATATTGTTGGTGTTGTATTGGGATGTAATAATTATGAAGTGATTGATCTTGGTGTAATGGTACCAGCAGAAAAAATCCTGCAGATAGCAAGAGAAAAGAATGTTGATATAATTGGTCTAAGCGGATTGATAACTCCTTCGCTTGATGAAATGGTTCACGTTGCAAGGGAAATGGAGCGCCAGGGTTTTGTTGTTCCGTTATTAATTGGCGGCGCTACAACATCCAAGATTCACGCTGCTGTTAAAATAGCGCCCAATTATACAAGTCCCACTGTTCATGTACTAGATGCTTCAAGAAGCGTTACAGTTGCAGGAAGCTTAATGAACAAGGATAACCGTGATGGATTCATTGGCTCGGTTAAGCAGGAATATGAAAGAATGAGGATTTCATACAAAGGCAGAAAAGATAATAAAAAGTTTTTGACAATTGATGAGGCAAGAAATAAAGGTTTAAAAATTGATTGGTCAAAATCCAAACTTACAAAGCCAAGATTTACGGGTAATAAAGTATTTGATGATTTCCCCTTAGAGAAA
>JANPBV010000218.1:0-17841 GCA_031430615.1 Ignavibacteria bacterium
GATACAAAAAAGAGGGCAATCAGGATATTTAAAAGTATTTTCATTACTTAGGTTTTAACAAATTGTTGATATAAATAAATCCAATTATTTTTTTGGATTGCATCAACTGTGTTGATGCATGCATTGACACAGTCAAGGCACTCCAAAATATACTGCTTGCGTCAGGTCCTCAGACCTGACACTATAATCCCCCCGTTGTTGGCTATGACTGCCCATGCAGTTGCCACGACTGTTTTAACAGTTACCTGCCCGGCTTTGACGCGGCCGAAGGACTTAATGTTCACCAACAACAATAATTTTCCCAAACCCATTGAATAAATGTTTTCTCAGGCTTTTTTAATTAATTGAATATAATGCTCAAAATCTGTATTATTGGTATCTAATTTTTATAAAACTTAACTATTTAACGCACATGAAAAAATACTTTTTCAGTATGCTTGCTTTAACTGCCGTAGCAATCCTTTCTGTTTCCGGCTGCAACAAGGGAAGTGGTGACGAAATACTTATCGGTGAATACGCCTCATTAACCGGACCAAACGCTACATTCGGCATTTCATCCACCAATGGATTGAATCTTGCAGTCGAAGAGATAAATGGCTCAACCGGTCTGCTTGGCAAGAAGATCAAGCTTATTACATATGATGACCAGGGGAAACCATCAGAAGCGCAGACAGTTGTGCAGAGACTTATCAAGAATGATAACGTTGTTGCTGTCATTGGCGAGGTTGCCTCCTCAAACTCTAAAGCAGGCGCGCCAATTTGCCAGCAGAACAAAATTCCGATGATAACACCTGCTTCAACTAACCCCGAAGTTACTGCTATTGGCGATTATATTTTCAGGGTGTGTTTCATTGACCCGTTCCAGGCAACAGTACTCACCAAGTTCGCAATTAATTCTTTAAAAGTTAAAAGAGTTGCTGTACTTAAAGATGTTAAAAATGCTTATAGCACAGGACTCTCAGATTTCTTTGAAAAAGAATTTAAAGCAGCAGGCGGAGAAATAATTGAAGTGCAATCGTATTCAGCAGGCGATAAGGATTTTAAAGCGCAGCTTACAGCTATCAAATCAAAAAATCCTGAAGCGATATTTATTCCGGGTTATTATACTGATGTTGGTTTAATAGCTATTCAGGCAAGAGAGATTGGCATTACAGTTCCGCTTTTTGGCGGCGATGGCTGGGAATCAGAAAAGCTTACCGAAGGTAAAGCTAAAGATGCTTTAGAAGGATGCTTCTTCTCAACACATGTATCGACAGAAAATCCTGATCCTGTAACCCAGAGTTTTATCAAAAAGTATAAAGCGAAATATAACTCAATGCCTGACGCAATGAGCTTCTTAGCTTATGATGCGGGTATGATATTATTTGACGCTATCAAACGCGTAGGTTCAACTGACCCTGAAAAAGTTAAAAATGAATTGGCAAAAACCAAGGATTTTGTTGGCGTTACAGGCAAGATCTCAATTAATGAACAGCGTAATGCTATAAAACCGGCCGTTATTCTCGAAATTAAAGGCGGCGAGTTTAAGTATAAAGAAACTGTAGCTCCATAAATAGCGAAATAAAGAAATGGTGAAATAGTGAGAGTCAATTAATTCAGATTTTCTGTTAAAATCGAAAATTTAGAAAGGATTCCCTTATGGGATTTAACGATGAATTAAGGGATAGGACTAAGAGTTTTGCGTTAAGAGTTATTAAGCTGTTTCGCTCTTTGCCAAAAACAGAGGAAGCAAGAGTAATTGGAAGACAGCTCTTGCGTTCTGGATGTTCTGTGGGTGCAAATCTTAGAGCAGCAACTAGAGCAAGGTCAAAGGCAGAATATTATTCTAAGCTCTCAATAGCGGTTGAAGAAGCTGACTAATCTGGCTTTTGGATGGAGTTACTTATTGAATCTGGGATTGTTTCTGAAAAGAAACTAATATCTTTATATAATGAATCGATTGAGATAACTAAAATTTTAGCTGTATCAAGAAAAACTGCGAAAAGTAACAAAATTTGATTTTTTCACTATTTCGCCATTTCATTATTTCACTATTTTTAGTTTCACTATTTAATAAATGACAGAATTTATTCAGCAGGTATTTAACGGACTATCTCTTGGAAGCATATATGCTTTAATAGCACTTGGCTATACAATGATATATGGCATACTCCGTTTTATTAACTTTGCGCATGGTGATGTTTTCATGATAGGCGCTTTTTCAGGATATTACCTGGGTATATTATTTGCATTTGGATCTGTATCCGGTTATGCATCGCTTGGAATGGCATTTCTTATTCTAATTGGCTCAATGATTGTATGCGGTTTGCTTGGCTTCACTGTCGAGAAACTGGTTTATAAACCTCTGCGTAAATCACCAAAACTTACAATTCTAATTACAGCTATTGGAGTTTCACTATTTCTTGAATACGGCGGGCAGCTGGTATTTGGGGCTGACCCAAAGTCATTTCCATCATTACTTGAAAATAAACCTGTAATAAATATTTCCGGCGCTATTATTGGCTCAAATCCATTGGTTGTATTGGCTACTGCAGGTTTACTTATGTATGTTCTTAGAATAATTGTAATGAAAACCAAAATTGGCACCGCAATGCGCGCAGTTTCATATAATCCAACTGCGGCAAGTTTAATGGGCATTAATATAAATGCTGTAATAAGTTTTACGTTTATAATAGGTTCATCACTTGCAGGCGCTGCGGGAATATTATATGGACTTAATTATCCAAGCATTGATCCGTTAATGGGTATTCTACCAGGACTTAAGGCATTTGTAGCTGCTGTACTTGGTGGTATAGGTAACATACCCGGTGCTGCGCTTGGAGGCATGATAATCGGACTGCTTGAGACTTTCGTTACCGGTTACATTTCACCTACTTACCGTGATGCAATTGCATTCGGGATATTAATTCTTATATTACTGTTTAAACCAACCGGTATTTTAGGTAAAAAAGAAATTGAAAAAGTATGAAGTTATCTTATAATTCATTCGATGACTTTAAGTCATCGAATGAGTATTGAACGGAGTGATAATTCAATCCTTTTTTTATAGATATTATTATGACACAGAAAAAAATTGTAAGAGAGGATGTTTTAGAACGCATTAAAATAATTCCAATTGTTGAAACACTTGGATTTGAATTCATTGAAATGCATAATGGAACCTGTGAAGCGATAGTTAAACATGATAAGAAATATAATGGCATTTATGAATCATTTCACGGAGGATTGCTAATGACCGTCGCTGACTCAATAAGCGCATTTGCAGTGCTGACACTTGCAGGAGCAAATACTAAAATTACCACAACCGATATGAATATCCGTTTCCTTGCTGCGTGCATATCTGATGTCAGAGCAATTGCAAAAGTAATTAAGCATGGCAAAACACTAGCGCCTGTAGCAGTTGATCTATATGATATGAATAATGTTCACGTTGCCGTTGCGCAGGTAAATTATTTGATTCTTAATAAAAAGTAATTAATTTACGCTTGGGTTTTCGGGAAAGCTTGCCAGCAGAGCGTATTTTTTGCCCATTGATTTAAGTGTTTCACGCCATAGCTTATCAGGCTCATCAGAAAATATATTTTCAATTGTAGTATCTGCCACTATCCATGAATTAATCTTAATTTCTTCTTCAATCTGGCCATCTACCCAGCCGGAGTAACCCAGGAAAAAACGGAAGTCAGAAGGTTCGACTGCCTTTGCTGTAATCAGAGTTTTCAACAGGTCAAAACGGCCACCCCAATATAGACCTTCGGTAATTTGAATGGAACCATCTATAATATCTTTACCTTTGTATATAAATTGCAGTGTCTTAAGCTGAACGGGTCCGCCATAAAAAACTATAGCGTCAAATTCAGGGAAATCTTCAATTACTTCATGTATCCTGTAGTCGGTTGGTTTGTTCAAAACAAAACCAACAGAACCTTCTTCACTGTGTTCACTAAGTAGTATAATTGTCCTTTTAAAATTAGGATCGTTTAAAAAGGGTTCAGAAATCAGTATTTTTCCTGTTGCGGGTTTATCTGTCATTACCGTAATATAATATGAAATTTACGATTTTAAAATAACCATTATTTTAGAAATTAATATAAAAATTTTCTTAATTAAATTTCTATTTGAATATACATAGAAAAGGTTTATATTTGGAGTTATACTAATCAATTCAATCAACGTTAAATTTATATATGAAAAAAATAAACATTATAGTTGTAACATTAGTTATTTGCGCTATTTTCACCGGTATGAATCTATTTTCACAAACATATGATACTAAATATACTATTGAATATGCGCTAAAAGATGCTGCCGGGAATATTAAAAGCAAAATGAAGCTTTACAGAAGCGGAAGCAAACTTAAATTCCAGAAATTTGATAATGCTGGCAAACCTGATTCATCTACTACTAATATTTACATTTTTAAAGATGAACCAAAAATATACAGCATAATTACTAATTCAGCTGGTAAGTTCGGAACAAAGAATGCCGTAGATATGAGTTATGTTGGAATGCAAACAGGAGTTTATATACTTGACCTTCCGAATGACGGAAAAATATTTAACAGTAACACAAGGGTTGGTTCCGAAAACGTTCTTGGAATAGAATGTGTAAAGTACACAATTGCATCGCAGACAGTACCGGGTGACCATGCATCCAGCGACTATTTCATGTACCAGGATAATTTAATGCTCAAGCGCTGGGTAGGAAGTCCAACTGAAGGTAATTCAATAGAAGCATTAAATTACGATAATACTTCTGATGTTCCCGAGAGTATTTTTATTTTACCGGTAGATGTGCAGTATTTAAACTGATCTTTTAAACGAATTGAGTATTTATTTCTCAAAGGGGCTAAAGAGCCCCTTTGAGAGGGCATAAATTCTGAAATTGAATAAATCACAATTTTTCTACACCTTTGTATAAGTTCATCCATAATATTGAGAAATAAACTGCAGGAAATAACCGAGGAACAGTTAACCGCAGCCCTGAAAAGTAAGAACAGGGATGCAGTTGGAATATTGTATGATAAATATTCCAGCCTGTTATTTGGTATTATTGCAAGAATTGTTAAAAGCGATGAAACAGCAGAAGACCTGCTGCAGGAGGTATTTGTTAAGATATGGAAAAACATAGATTCATACGACCCGGCCAAAGCAAAGCTTGTAACATGGATGGGAAATATAGCAAGAAATCTTGCAATTGATAAAATTCGCTCAAAAGATTACAAAAAATCAAAGCAAAACCATGATATTGAAGATTACGTAAATATTATTGAAGAAAGCCCCTCATCAGGCTTTAATCCTGAACACATTGGGGTAAAGGAAATGATTGATATACTGACACCAGAGCACAGAGTTTTAATTGAGTTGGTTTACTTTCAGGGATACACGCAGGCAGAAACTTCCGAAAAACTTGGAATTCCGCTTGGAACAGTAAAAACAAGAATAAGAAGCGCAATAAATAATTTAAGGAATATTTACACATAAATAATTATTAGTAACACAGACATTCTTGTCTGTGTTTAAGAATTTAATTGAATATAAAAGAATACATATCATCCGGAGTACTTGAGCTTTATGCTGCCGGGGCTTTATCAACAGAAGAAGCCCGCGATGTAGAAGGTATGTCATTGAAGCATCCTGAAGTGAAGGCTGAAATTGAAGTAATACAGAATGCTTTAATTTCTTACTCTGCTTCATTTAAGAAGAACCCGAGACCGGAATTAAGACAATCTGTTTTAGATAAAATAGATGAGCTTGAAGGAAAATCTCCTTCAAATGTTCTATCGGATAGTAAACCGGGTGCGCAAACTACTACTCTGCCTGCTAATGTTTCAAAGTATTATGAGCGTCCTCAAAAGTTCCGTTACTTAATGGCAGCAGTTTGGGTATTCCTGGCATTAAATATAATCGGCAATATAGTATTCTATACAAAGTTAAAAGGCACAGAAGAACAGATGACCAGCGTTGTGAATGAAAACAATAAGATGAAGCAGGAATATGAAAAGATAAAGCTTGATATGGAAAAGAAATCAACTGATATGAAAATGGTTATGAACAGGAGCAATAAAGTTGTTGATATGAAGGGAATGGAAATTGCGCCGCATTCATTTGCTACAGTTTACTGGAATCCGAACACTAAACAGGTAATGCTGAATGTAAATGACCTCCCAATGCCGCCAAGTGATAAGCAGTACCAGCTTTGGGCATTGAAAGACGGCAAACCGATTGATGCTGGTGTATTCGATATGAAACCCGGTTCAGATGGCGATATGCATATGATGCCTCTCGCAATTGCTGATGCAGATGCGTTTGCTGTTACTTTAGAGAAAAAAGGTGGAAGCCCGACCCCAACTTTAACCCAGCTTTATGTTATGGGTAAAATATAATAAAATTCATATATTCCCACTCACTTTACGAACACAAACATTACACAATTAAATGACAGAATATAAATAAATGGTTGAATTTATTTTATATGTAGCTGACCAGAGACGAAGCAGGGATTTTTATTGTAAAATTCTTGATAAAGAACCTGTGCTTGATGTTAACGGAATGACGGAATTTATTCTATCAGAAAGCTGTAAACTTGGAATTATGCCCGCAGCCGGCATAAAGAAAATACTTGGTAGTAAGATTACAGACCCAGAAAAGGGCAACGGAATTCCAAGATGCGAGATATATTTGTATAAGGAGAATATTGAAGAATGCATAATAAAAGCAATTAATGCCGGTGCCAAAGAATTGAGTCACCTGCAGCTAAGGGAGTGGGGCGATGTAGTTGCATACTTCTCAGACCCTGACGGTCATATTATAGCTTTTGCGAGTGTTTCTGGCGCAAAGTAGAATTTTATCGTGGAAAATATTATGAGTATTTTAATTTCAGTTTTAACCAAAGAGGATTTCCCGACATTGATTGAATGGGCTGAGGATGAAAAGACACTTATCCAATGGTGGGGACCTGTAATGGTTTTTCCGCTAACTATAGAACAATTGAATAATTATTTTTCTGAATCAACTAAACCAAATCCCTCAAGATATATCTTTAAAGCAGTAACTGATGGTAAAATCTCGGGAATGTGTGAACTTGGAGCAGTTGACAGGAAAAACGAAACTGGTTCACTATGCAGGATATTTGTTGATAAGAAATCAAGGGGAAGCGGAATAGCAAATATTATGATATCTAAATTGCTGGATTTTGCATTTACCGAACTAAATTTAAGCAGGATAGAATTGAATGTGTATACTTTTAATACTCCTGCATATAAATGTTACGAAAAACTTGGATTCCAAAGAGAAGGTTTAAAACGGAAAGTTACAAAATACAACAATGAATATTGGGATGGCTATGTTTACGGACTGTTAAAAGAAGATTGGGAAACCTTCCTTCCTGCCTGAACTGCCGTTTCGGAAAGCAAGCGCCAAGGCTCAGTAAGGCAGGCGTGAAATGTGAAACGAAAAATAAATTTGGAATTTGTTTTATTGAGTTTTTATAATTTCAACAAGTTTTTCAATTAAAGGAAATTGAGCTTTTTTAATTTTTTGTTTAGCTTCATCAACTGAAAAGAAAGCAACTTTATCTATTTCGGGAAACTCTTTAAATTCACCGGAATGTGGAGGCCACTCTTCTTCAAATATATTGCATTCATGTACATAATTAGGAGGGAGGTCGCTTTCAAATCCCCAAGCGTGAACCTCTTTACCACCTTTTTGTATAATTGAGCCTAATGGGATAAATGACCCGATAGGTATAATTCCGGTTTCCTCTTTAAATTCACGCATAGCTGTAACTAAAAGTTCTTCCCCTTCATCAGGCTCACCCTTAGGAATACTCCAGTGACCATCATCTTTTTTGTGAAAGTATGGACCTCCCGGATGAGCAAGGAAAAATTCCGGATTCCCATCTTTAATCCTGTACATAACTAATCCTGCACTGATTCTTTTTGCCATAAGCTTAATTTGTATAAAACTCTGTTAATTTATCAGTCATAATTTTAAACGCAAAAACATCTTTTACTCTTTTATATCCGTTTTCAGCAAATTTATTTCTTAATTTGCTGCTTTCAATTAATTCTGTAAGTTTTTCTGCAATTTGTTTTGGATTCTTAGGCTCAAATAATAATCCTGTTTCATTATCTATTACAATATCCAGCACTCCCGCATTACCGCTTGCCGCAACAGGTATTTTCAGTGACATTGCTTCGAGCAAAACTCTTCCAAATGATTCATTGTGTGAGGGAAGGACAAGTATATCCAATACTCCCATTAATTTTTGAGGCTCAGATGTATAGCCGGTAAATGTAATGTTTTCAATTTTAAGTGAATGAGAGAGCTGTTTAATATCATTTTCATAGTTTTCTTCTCCGTAGCTTGCATTCCCAATAATCACAAAATGAACTTTTTCTTGATAGTTTACATTTATAATTGTTGCAGCTTCTATAAATTCTTCATGTCCTTTACCAGGTGTCATTCTGCCTGTAATACCAATTATTAGTTTATCATGCGGCAGTGAATATTGTTTTTTCAATCCATCCTTATTTATCTTTGCATGGTCAAATCTATCAAAGTCAATTCCTACAGGCAGCATGTGTATTTTTTCAAATGGAACCGGACATGTATCCTTAACACTTTGTTCAATATATCTTGAAATAGTAAAAATACCATCTAGGCGTTTGTAAAGATATTTGTGAAACAGGTCAGTTTTTTTTACTCCGCTAGCCATGTGTTTAGTCAAAAATAACTTTGCTTTGCTTCGCGAAAAATTCAAAGCTGGAGTTAAAACCCATATGTCGTGTGAGTGATTTGTGTGAATTACATCTATATTGTTATTAGTCAAATATCTTTTCAACTTTACTATTGAAGATAGAATTTTGTTATTTTTTGAAAATACAGGAATAGTTTCAAATCCTTGTTTTTTGGATTCTTCTTCCAGTTGTGAATTTATTGAACAAAGTATTTTTACATTTAAACCTGTTTCTTCTAGTTTTTTCGCTGTTTCGAGCGAAATCATTTCCAGCCCTCCCCATGAATAAGAACCGCATGACATTAAGATATTTAAATTTTTACCCTTATTTTGCATATTTCACAAACTTAACTTACTTAATTGATAAGTAAAAGTAAAATTAAAATATTTCTTTATTTGGTAACGGTTAAGCGGTATTGTGGCTATACCGTATAAATGTTAACTTTATAATCCAAAAATAGAATTAATAATGTTTAGGTTCATCAAAATATTAGGGAAAAAGCAGAAAATATGAAGAAAATGTAACTTTAGGAACGAATCCTGACTTACAGGGTTTAAATAATATACGTAATATTAAAAAATATAATGTTAAAAAAGAGGGTGTTAAGTGACAAATCTTAACGGAACCCCACGTATAATGGTAGTTGAAGATGAGGGTATTATAGCCCAGGACATCAAGAATTGTCTTGAAGGTCTTGGCTATTTAGTACCTGATGTTGTATTTACGGGTAGAGAGGCTATTGCCCGCGCGGAGGAACTGCGCCCTGACCTTGTATTGATGGATATTGTTTTAAAAGGAGATATAGATGGCATTGAAACTGCAGCTGAGATAAGAAGACTATACAATATTCCTATTGTATATTTGACCGCTTATGAGGATGACAGAACTCTTAAACGCGCAAAACTTACAGAACCCTTAGGATATATTTTAAAACCATTTGAAGAGCGCTATTTGCGTTCAAGTATCGAAATGGCGCTTTATAAGCACCAGATGGAAACCAAGCTAAAAGAAAATGAGCGCTGGTTAAATGCTATTTTAAAAAGTGTCGGTGATGCTGTTATTGTAACCGATGAATATGGCTTTATTAAATTCCTTAACCCTGTTGCAGAAGCATTAACCGGATGGACAATGCAGGAAGCATCAGGTAAAAGAATTTACGAGTTGTTAAAGCTAATTGATGAAGATACCAGGGAACCAATGAAGAATCCAATTGAACGGGTTCTGGCTGAAAATATTGTGATAGGCAGAAGTAATCATACAATATTAATTGGCAGAAACGGCAGGGAAATTTCAATAGATCACAGTTCATCACCATTACGTGATGATAAGGGAAGATTAACAGGCGCTGTGATAATAATTCAGGATATTACTGAAAGAAAAATTTCAGAAAATGCTTTAAGAGAAAGTGAAACAAAGTTCCGTAATCTTTTTGATTTTGCTACCGATGCGATTTTTGTACAGTCATTAAATGGCAGAATAATTTCAGTGAATAACCAGGCTTGTAATTTACTGGGTTATACAAAAGAAGAACTTGGAAAAATGAAATTTTCAGAGCTTATAAATGAAAATATCATTGATAACACGTTTATGATTTACTCATCTCTTAAAGAAAAAGGCAATTACCAGTTTGAAACTCAGTATAAGAAAAAAGACGGAGCTTATGTAGATGTTGAGATAAGTATGCGATTGATAAAGCTTCTTGAAGAAGAAGTAGTTCAGTTGTTTGTGAGAGATATTACAGATAGAAAACTTACCCAGGAAAAAATTGATATGCTTGCGCAAGCGATCAAAGGCATAACTGAGTGTGTAAGTATAACGGATCTTAACGATAAAGTAATTTTTGTTAACGATGCATTTGAAACTATTTATGGATATTCCAAAGAAGAAATTCTCGGGAAATCTATTTTAATGATAAGAAGCAGCAGTAATCCTTCAGATATTAACACAGAAATAATAGAAAATACCGCTAAAGGAGGCTGGCAGGGCGAAATTATTAACCGTTCTAAAGAGGGAAGGGAATTCCCTGTTTATCTTTCAACTTCAATTTTAAAAAATGATAAAGGTATTCCAGTTGCGTATATTGGGATTGCAAGCGATATTACCGAAAGGAAAAAAGCTGAAGAAGCCGTAAAGCAAAGCGAGAAAAGATTCCAGGATCTCTATGATAGCGCCCCGGATATGTATTTCTCTATTACTCCTGCAGGAAGGGTTAAATCTGTAAATAATTACGGAGCAGAGTATCTTGGATATGAAATTGAAGAGTTAATTGGTAAAGAAATATGGAAAGTAATCCATCCTGAAGACAGAGAATCTGTAAGTGAAAGAATAAATGAGATATTTTCAAAGAAGACTGAAAGCGCTAAACTGGAATTCAGAAAGATAAGAAAAGATGGCAGTATCATATGGGTGAATGAAAGTACAAGACTGATATCTGATGTTAATGGAATACCACAGGAATTGTTTATCATTTGCAGGGATATAACGACTAATAGAGAATTTCAAAATGCGCTGCTTGAGAGTGAAAAGAAATACAGGAACCTGGCGCAAAATTCACCGGTATCTGTCGCTAGATTTTCTATGATAACCAATGACTTTGAGTATGCCAACGATGAATTTGCCAGACAAATGGGTTGCTCAGTAGAAGAATACAGCAGACTTCCAAGAGAAGATAAGACTAATATTATTTTTGTTGATGACAGAGAGAAAGTTCAGGATAATTATGAAAAATGGAAAAAGAACGGTTTTAAAGAAATGCTTCATTTTGACTACAGGATCTTAAATCGTAAAAAACAGCTTATATGGCTTGATACATTTATATATGCTGATTTTGATGATACAGGCCGAGCTCTTGTGATGAATGAGATCTGTATCGATATTACCGAACGGAAAAAAGCTGAACTTGCAATTATTGAAAGTGAGAAGAAATACAAGAATCTTGCTGCCAATGCCCCGATTGCTGTTACCAGAATATCGGCTGATACAATGAAATATGAATATGTCAATGATGAGTTCTCAAGGCAGTCCGGTTATACAATGGATGAGTATAACTCCCTGAGTAAAAAAGATCTTGTTGCATTAGCTTATCCGGAAGATAAATTGAAGGTTAAAGAATTTTTTGATAAATGGCGCGAAGATGGATATAAAGATACACAGCATATTGATTACAGGATATATAACAGGCTTGGTGAATTAATCTGGGTCGATACATTCCTTTTTGCTGATTTTGATGAAAGTGGAAAGCTATTAGCAATAAATCAAATATGTATAGATATAACTGAGCAAAAGAAGGCACAGGAGAAGATAATTGAAAATGAGAATAAGTATAAAAATCTTGCTGCCAATGCTCCTGTTGCTGTAACAAGGGTTATGCTGAAGACCGGTTCTTATGATTTTGTAAATGAAGAATTCATCAGGCAATCCGGATACACTATGGAAGAGTTTAATTCTCTGAATGATATTGCGCTTGTAGATATGATCCATCCTGATGATAGAGAAAAAGTATTCAATTTCTATAAAGATTGGGCAGCAGATAAATATGCAGGTACCCAGCACATTGACTACAGAATCATTAACAGGAATAGCTCGATTGTTTGGTTAGATACATACCTGTATGCAGAATATGACGCTGAAGGTGAATCTGTTGCTATTAACCAGATATGCATTGATATTTCTGAAAGAATGAAAGCTGAAGAAGAACTATCAGAAAAAGATAAGAGATTCCGCGCATTGATCGAAAATATTACAGACCAGATATCACTTGTTGACAAAAACGGATTTATTATTTATGCAAGCCCTTCTGTTTCCAAGATACTGGGTTACTCTGCTGATGATTATATCGGCAGAAATATTTTTGATTTTATAAATGAAGATGATAAAGTAACTGCTGATAAATTGTTTGACGAAGTTTTAGCTGGACAGGGTAATATTGTTAATAATGTACAGTTAAGGTTCAGGCATTCTGATGGAAAGTGGCTGTGGCATGAAGCAACTGCACATAACCTTATCAACGATCCTGCAATTGGGGCAATAGTATTTAATTACCGTGATATTACCGAACGCAAGAAAGCTGAACAGGAAATTTTACTGCAAAAATCATACTTCCAGCAATTGTTTGAAAACTCTCCTGAAGGTATTGTAATTCTGGATAACCAGGATAGAATTCTTAATGCTAATAAAGGGTTTGAAAGAATGTTTCAGCACAGTGTAGAAGAAATAAAAGATAAAACACTAAATAAGATAATTGTTCCAGAAAGTATGATTGAGCAGGCTACTCAGATGACTTTATTTGTGCTCAAAGGAGAAATTATACACAGGGAAACTCAGAGAAAACGAAAAGATGGAAGTATTGTCGATGTATCAATACTTGCATATCCCATTACTTTAGAAGAGAATCAAATTGGTGTATATGGTATTTATAGTGATATTACAGAACGAAAGGAAACTGAAAAAGCATTAAGGAACAGTGAAGAAAGGTACAGGGCATTTGTTAAACAAAGTACTGAAGGCATATGGAGGTTTGAATTCCTTGAGCCGGTTTCGGTTAAACTTCCAATTGATGAACAGGTCAAGAATGTATTTAAATACGGATATCTGGCAGAATGCAACGATGTTTTTGCTAGAATGTATGGATATGAAGCAGCCGGTGATATTGCAGGCGCCAGAATAGGTGAGCTTTTAATAGAATCCGAACCAAAGAATATCGATTACATCAGGAAAAGTATTATGTGCGGTTATAAGATAGATAATATTGAATCTGTGGAAAAAGATAAAAATGGTAATAAGAAGATATTTATGAATAACCTGGTTGGAATAGTTGAGAACGATATGCTTATCAGAATTTGGGGTTCACATCGTGATATCACAGAATCTAAAAAAGCGCAGGAGGAATTGAGCAGGACACAATTCAGACTGGCTACTTTACTCAAAAACCTTCAGGATGTTGTTTTATATGAAACAGGCAGCGGAAAAGAATTTATGTCAGAAAATGTTCTTGAAATGCTTGGTTATAATGCTGAGAAGTTTGCTGACAGAGATTTCTTTAAAACAATTACGCATCCGGGTGACTGGAAAAGTATTGAAGAAAGAACCACAGAATGGAATAAAGCAGGCTCTCTTGGAGTGCTGAACCTTGAATTCAGGGTTAGAAGAGCAGACGGAAGATATATCTGGATTGAGGATCATATGATCAAAGTTCGTAACAATGGCGATTCTCATTTGGCGGGTGTTTTGATAAATATTACCGAACACAAAACAAACGAAGAAAAGCTTAAACAACTTGCAGAAAAACTTTCTCAATCAAATAATGAACTTGAGCAGTTTGCATATGTTGCGTCACATGATCTGCAGGAACCGCTCAGAATGGTAGCAAGTTATATCCAGTTACTGCAAAGAAGATATAAAGGGAACATTACAGCCGAAGCAGATGAATTTATTAATTATGCCGTTGATGGTGTTGTCAGAATGAAAACACTCATCAATGATCTGTTAGCTTATTCAAGAGTAAATACCAAAGATTCACAGCTTGAAGATGTTGATTGCAATAAGGTTGTTGAACTGAATATAAAAAATCTTAAAGCGTCTATTGAAGAAACCGGTGCAGAAATTAATGTTGAGAAACTTCCTGTTGTAAAAGCAAATCAGCTGCAAATGAACCAGTTATTCCAGAATCTTATTAGTAATGCTATAAAATTCAGGAAGCCGGATGTTAAACCTGTTGTCAATATTTCCGCTAAACATGTTGGTGATGAATGGCTGTTTACATTATCGGATAATGGTATAGGTATAAATAAGGAATTCAGTGATAAGATATTTATTATATTCCAGCGTTTGCATAACAGCTCAGAGTATCCCGGAACCGGTATAGGACTTGCAATATGTAAAAGAATTGTCGAAAAACTTGGCGGTCACCTATGGGTAGAATCTGAACAGGATATAGGTTCCACATTTAATTTTACAATTCCGGATAAAGAATAATTTTTTTTATATTCATTTAGTTTGTTTGTATTACTCCTTCCTTGTTGTTAGTATTTAATTTTGGTATTTTTGAGATTATTCACAATTTAATTTTGATAAATGGATTATATTCCTAAAACATTACAGGTATTGCTGGTTGAAGATAACGAAGGCGATGTGAGGCTTATTAAAGAAGCATTCAGCGAAAGTAAAATTGATAAGCATTTTTCTGTTGCCAGAGATGGTGAAGATGCTTTGAATTATTTATACGGCAGGGGGAAGTATACCGAGAGAAATAAACCTGATATAATTTTACTGGATATTAATTTACCTAAAAAGAATGGTTTTGAAGTTCTTGAAATTATTAAAAATGATCCGGAACTTAAAAAAATTCCGGTTATTATGCTTAGCAGTTCAAGCTCTGAAGATCATATTATAAAGTCATATGACTTAAACGCAAATTGTTACGTAACCAAGCCTGTTGATTTTGATGAATATACACAGGCTGTTAAGATCATAGAGGATTTCTGGTTCCAAATGGCAAAATTACCGTAATAAAAGTATTGATAGAAACAAAAAAGCCTTTCCGGGATGATTCGGAAAGGCTTTTTCTTTTTACTGAGAAATTAAGTTTAATCCATAACCTTTTTTATTTCAGTTTCAAACTGTTCATAGGTTTTGTTGCCTAAGAAGGTCGCGCATAAATTTCCTTCTTTATCATAGATCTTTGTATATGGAATTTCGCCCTGCCAGGATTTATCGATAAAATCAATTAACTCCTCTGGCTTTTTAAGGTCTGCATGGTAGCTTGTAAAATCTACTCCCTGTTTTTTTAGGAATGGAATTAATTTTGACTCAACTTCACTGTTATCATCCAGTGATACAAAGATCAGATTAAAATCTTTATCTTTATAATCTTTGTATAGCTTAACAAGCTCAGGGAATTCTTTAACACATGGCGGGCACCATGTTGCCCAGAAATTCACTAAAGTAACTTTTCCTTTGGAGCTATCAATAATTGATTTGAATTCATCAATAGTTTTAATCTCTTTTACTTCCTGTGAAATTACCGATACGGTAAATATCAGTGAGAAGAATAACCCTAATACACTTTTCATTACTTTATTCTAAATTTATTTATCAACTCTTTTTATGCCGCAGCCAAATGATTTGGTTTCCTTTACTGATACATCTTTACCTGCTGAAATTTCATCAATTGCGTTTTTCAGATCATGTGAGCTCTGTTCTGCAGCAGATTTGTTATCTGAGATCCTGCCATGATACAGAATAGTTTGGTCCTTATTTATCACAAATGCTTCTGGTGTTCTTGATGATCCAAACAGATCCGCAACCACATTATTGTTATCTTTTAAGACAGGGAAAATATATCCATTCCTGTTTGCATGTTCTTTAACAACATCGGTGCTTTCTGTATTGTTAGAATTGATAGCCCAAACAATGAATCCTTTTTCTGTGTATTCTTTTACATAATCATTTATTCTGTCATTATAAGGCTGAACAAACGGACACTCACTTGACCAGAATATTACTATAACGCCTTTATCTGAAGACTTTAAAGCTTCTGCAAGGTTGTAACTTTTCCCGTCAAAATTAGAAATTGAAAAATCTTCAATTTTATCACCCGGAATTTTTGAAAAAATATTTGAAGAAAATGAAATAGCTAAAAATGCTAAAAAAAAGCCGAAAATCAATTTTTTTGACATGTTACCTCCATGGTGTTTTTATTTTTATGAATAATATGTTACAAGTTATAAGAAATTTTATCATTAAAAAGTTTCAAATTTACCAAAAAAATATTTTTTTTGGTATTACAAAATCATTAATTATTGTATAATTTTGAAAAATCACTTAAACAGGGGATAGTAATATGAAATATTCTACAGTTCATGTAATTCGCGTTTTTCTATTTTCAATCCTTATCTTAATATTTACGAATTCAAATCTACAATCACAAAGCTGGCAGGCATTAGGTACCGGAGCCGGCGGGTCAGTGAATGCTTTAACAGTTTTTGGTGGTGAAGTAATTGCAGCCGGTTACTTTGCAGTTGCAGGCGGACAGCTTGTTAATAACATCGCAAGGTGGAACGGTTCATCATGGCAGCCATTAGGTCTTGGTACTAATGATACAGTTTTTGCTTTAACCATTTATAATAGTTTTCTCGTAGCAGGCGGAAGATTTACAACTGCCGGGGGTGTTAGCTGTAATAAAATTGCGTTCTGGAACGGAACCTCATGGAATACAACCGGTGGAAATATAAACGGAAACGTTTTAGCGTTAACCGTTCAGGGAACAAACCTGTTTGCAGGAGGAAATTTTACAATAGTTAACGGCAAAAATACTTTAAGGATCGCAAAATGGCAAAATGTATGGGATACTATTGGCACAGGTTTTAACGGAAATGTTAATTCACTGGCGGTATTTAATAGCTCTGTTTATGCCGGAGGTAATTTTACAATCGCAGATGGATTACCTGCAAGCAGAATTTCATATTGGAATGGGACAAGATGGACCAACGTTGGTGTTGGTATGGATGATGGCGCAGTAAATTGTATGAGAGTATTTAATAATTCGTTAAATGTTGGCGGAACTTTTACTGCTATTGGAGGCTCAACTACAAATAGAATAGCAAAATGGAATGGAACAAGCTGGTCAAATGTTGGCTTTGGTTTTAGCGGAGGTATTTATTCACTGCACTCACTTGGTACATCGCTATATGCCGGTGGTGAGTTTGATTTCGCTGATTTCCTTCCGGCAAATAAAATTGCTGTGTATAACGGTACATCATGGATTGCTCTTGGTTCAGGTATCAGCGGAGGCGCGCCAAAAGTAAAAACAATAACAAACTACCTTGGTGATGTAATTGTTGGCGGTACTTTCACAACAGCAGGCGGGCAGTCCGCAAACAATATAGCAAACTGGAAACTTACAACCGGAATAGAACCAATTGGTAATATCATTCCTGATAAGTATTCACTTGAACAGAATTATCCCAATCCGTTTAATCCTTCAACTAAAATAAAATTCAGTTTGCCCAAAGAAGGCAATGTTTATATCAGTATTTATGACTCAAAAGGTTCTCTGGTAAATACACTGATAAATGAACAGATGAATCCCGGTGTTTATGAATTAA
>JANPBV010000219.1:0-1607 GCA_031430615.1 Ignavibacteria bacterium
GCCAGGTAAAGCCATTTTTCAATTGTATAAAAGTCTAAATTTTCAAATTTTAATTCTATATTTTCAATTACAATTTTCCTGAATCTCATTATATCGCCGGCCTGCACAAGAAACCATAAAGCTTCTTCAGGCTTTGATTCATTAATATATGTGTTTGCTATATTTTGGTAAATCTTTTTTAGATCTTCCTTACCGGTATATTCGGCTACATGCTTTCTCAAGAAGTCAGAGAAAAGCTTTTGATAGAAATAATAATCCTTATTTCCCGATGAAGCTTTCTCCAGAAAAACATTTCTTAAAATCAGTTTTCTTATAATATCCGCAGAGTTATCGATATTCAATAATTTATCCGCAAAGGACTCATCAAAAGTATCTAAGTAGGCTGTTTTTATTAAAAAGGATTTCAGGTTCTCTTCGATACTGCTGAATATGTCCTCAGCTATATAGTCGTATAAATTTTCAGTAAAGCTGATATCAGTGTTTTTTAAATACTCCCCCGAGAGCAGCAGCATATGCATAGCTGTAATCCATCCGCTTGTTTGTTTTAACAATTTCCTGCAGGTTTCGGCTTCAGTTATACTATAAGCATCTTTGGCAAGCCTCTCAGTATCCTCATAGCTCATGCGCAAATCTTCGGTTCCTAATACAAACATCAGCCTTTTAGCCTCAAGCCTTGCAGTTTTAACTGGAGGTGTTTGCCGCGTGGAAATTATGAGCTTTAAGTTGGAGGGAAAAGCGGTAAATAACTCAGTAAAGAAAATGTCTATCCATTCAATATTGTTTCCTGTTTCAAGATTCTGGAAATCATCTATTATAAGGGTTAATGGTTTTTCTATTGATGTTATAATTTCGTTTAAAAAAATTGTAACCAGTTCAACGATATTATTCTTATTCCATTTGCCGGTAAAATTTTCAATGTACGGTAGTATATTTTCACCAAACGAAGGGTATATTACGTTTACGGATTTTGTAAGGTATTCAGCAAAATGCGAAGGGCTTGAAATATTTGCGGGAACTGTCAGCCATGAGCATATTTGCTCATTTGTTCCGCAGTATTGTGAAAGCAGAACTGTTTTACCGTACCCGGCAGCTGCATTTATAAGTATCAGCGGCTTATCGCTCTTAGCAAGCAGAAGCGAACTAAGCCCTGCGCGGGCTATTATATTTGCAGGAAGCGAAGGCGGGTGTATATATTGCAGAGATATTAAATTACCCAATCACTCTGGATCTTGGCCAAGGTTATATGTTACCCTGTAACAAAAAGAAATATCCGGGCCAGTGGAGGGATCGGTTATGTCTTTCCCAAAATAGAACTCAACCAGCCCGTTATGAAAAGTGTTGCCGGTAATTGGCGTTAAGTTAAGCTCAATATACCCAGCCTCTACATTATTCATATCAAGAGTCGCTACATCTATTTCATCCATTGACGGGCTATCAGGTGATGACGAAACAGATAACAAGTTATAGTTTAAACGGGAGTTGACTGTATTATTTACAGACGGATCTATCGGATTTTGTATGTTATCATTCTCTGTCCACCCGCTAAATACAGTGTGATCCAAATGAAAACCGGGAGTAATAACTCTTAAATATCTTTTAAAATCATA
>JANPBV010000220.1:0-12382 GCA_031430615.1 Ignavibacteria bacterium
CTAAATCGAAAGATTTAGGCTTTATTGTTATAACATTCACCCGATGCCTTAGCAGTTCATCGGATGAATAAAGAATGAAAATCAATGCACCATAAACTTTGCCATGGCTGATTTATGCAGCTTGCCCTTTTTATTAAGATGTGACTTTATCATAACAAATATAATTGGTGTTACAAATAAAACATGAATTGCTGATGTAACAACTCCGCCTATCATTGGAACTGCAATTGGTTTTGCAAGGTCAGCCCCTGTACCCGTTGCCCACATAATTGGTATTAAGCCTATCAGATTTACGGCTACTGTCATTAATTTTGGTCTTAACCTGAGTATTGCCCCATCTTCTGTTGCCTGAACTATATCCTGGGTCGTAACAATATCATTTTTCTCGATCATCTTCTTATCAAGCGCTTCATGGAGATAAATTACCATAACAACACCGGTTTCAACTGCTAATCCGTACAGAGCGATAAAGCCAACCCATACAGCCACCGAAAAATTATAGTCAAGTATTGCCATTAAGTAAATACCGCCAATTAATGCAAACGGAACCGATAACATTACAAGAATTGATTCAAGGAAATTCTTAAATACCATAAACAGCATCACAAAAATTATCAGAAATACTATAGGCATTACAATTTCAAGGCGTTCTTTTGCTCTTATCTGATTTTCCCACTGACCGCTCCATGAATAATAATAACCCTTTGGTAAGTTTGGTGCAAATTCCTTATCCAATACATCTTTTGCTTCGTTTACAAAACCACCCATATCACGTCCTCTTACATTCAGAAATACAATTGAGCGAAGCATATTATTTTCACTGGATATCATCGGCGGCCCGGATGTTACTCTTATATCCGCCAATTCACCAAGCGGGATTTGGAAAGTATTACTGCCTGAATTATTCGATACTGTTGTACCGCTCATTTCCGAACCTGCATCCTGCTCCATTGATGAACCGGAGGAGCCTACTGTAACCAGTATATTTTTTAGTTTATCAATATCTTCCCTGTAATCCCTGAAGTATCTAACCCGTATTGGGAATCTTCTTCTTCCTTCAACCGTGTTTGAAATATTTTCTCCTCCTATTGCTGTTTCAATTACATCCTGTACATCGCCAACATTCAATCCATACCTCGATATTGCTTCGCGCTTGATATCTATATCTATATATTTACCACCTTGAGTTCTTTCCGCAAATACATCAGCTGCGCCGTTTACTTTCTTTACTATTGCCTCGGCATCTATAGCAAGTCTCTCGAGAGTATCAAGGTTATCGCCAAATATTTTAATTCCAAGGTCAGTCCTTACACCGGTAGAAAGCATATTTATACGGTTTATAATAGGCTGTGTCCATGCGTTACCAACTCCGGGAATCTGCATTTTTGAATTTAGCTCAGCAATGATATCATTCTTAGTTAATCCCGGGCGCCATTCGGATTTATCTTTAAGAATGATGATAGTTTCAATCATATTCATAGGCGCCGGATCCGTTGCAGTATTTGCTCTGCCTACCTTACCCAGAACATGAGAAACTTCAGGAACAGATTTAATAATTTTATCCTGCATCTGCATTATTCGCTTTGCTTCTGTAATTGATACATTTGGCAGTGTAGTAGGCATAAATAGCAGGCTACCTTCATCCAGTGAAGGCATAAATTCCGAGCCGCGGTTCATGACTAACGGAACAGTAATTACAAGGGCAAGTATATTGATTGCCAGTGTAGTTTTGCGGTATTTTAAAGCAAGCTTAAGCAGCGGTTCATACAGCATTTTGAAAAATCTTGAAACCGGATTTTTATGTTCAGGATAAAATTTGCCCCGCATAAAAAGCGTCATAAGCATTGGAACAAGTGTAATTGTAATGATTGCCGAGCCTGCAAGCGCAAATGTTTTTGTGAAAGCAAGCGGGTGGAATAGTTTACCCTCCTGACCTTCGAGCATGAATACAGGTAAAAATGAAACAACTATTATCCCTATTGAAAAGAAAATTGCCCTGCCAACCTGTTTGGCTGATCTTATTGAAATTTCGGTATAATCAATTACTTCTCCCCTTTCGGTTGCCAGAGAAATATTCCTGTACGCGTTTTCTACCATAACAATTGATGAATCTACCAGCACACCAATTGAAATTATGAGACCCCCAAGGCTCATAATATTTGAGGTAATGTTAAACTGCTTCATTAAAATAAAGGCTATCAGAACGGAAACAGGTATTTCAATGATTATTCTAATAGCGCTTCTCCAATGAAACAGAAATATGAGTACAATAAGGCTGACTACAATTGCCTCTTCAATTAGAGAATGTTTTAATGTATCAATAGCTGCATCAATTAAGGTACTCCTATCATACGATGTTTCTATCTTAACACCTTCGGGCAGACCTTTTTCAAGCTCTTTAAGTTTTTCCTTAACACGCTTAATAACCTCAGAAGCATTTTCACCATAACGCATTACAATAATTCCGCCAACAACTTCACCTTCACCGTTCATATCAAGCAGCCCGCGTCTTGTATCACCGCCAATCTGTACCGTTCCTAAATCCTTAATTCTTACCGGAACACCAAATTTAGTATCTTTAATTGTAATTTCTTCAATATCATAAGGTGATTGTATGTATCCTTTGCCCCTAATGAAAAATTCTTTGTCGCTTGATTCCAGGTTCTTACCCCCAACATCTTTATTGCTGTTACGAATTGCATTAACAACATCATTAATTCCAATACCATAAGATGAAAGCTTTGCGGGATCAATATCAACCTGGTACTGCTTTACAAATCCACCAATTGAAGCAACTTCTGCAACCCCTTCAACAGATGTAAGCTGGTATTTCAGGAAATAATCCTGCAATGCTCTAAGCTCACCCAGATCATACTTATCACTGGTAAGGTGATACCAGAATACGTGCCCTACACCTGTTCCATCGGGACCCATAACGGGCGTTACCCCCTGTGGAAGTGTATTTTGTACCTGGTTCAGCTTTTCAAGCACACGGCTCCTAGCCCAGTAAATTTCAGCGTTATCTTCAAATATCACGTAAATAAAACTCATGCCAAACATTGATTGAGAACGCACTGCCCTAACCTTTGGGATACCCTGCAGGTTTTGTGTTAATGGGTATGTTATCTGGTCTTCAATTATCTGGGGACTTCTTCCCATCCACTCAGTAAATACAATAACCTGGTTCTCTGATAGATCCGGAATAGCATCAACAGGCGTATTATATACTGACCATATACCAAAACCAGCTACTACCAGGTAAAACACCAGTATGATAAAGCGGTTTCGTGCGGAAAATTCTATAATTTTTTCAATCATTATCTACATGAATTTTTTTCTGAATCGGCGGACATTTTACAGTCCCGTATGAACAAAAAACACAACAATCACCTTCTTTGGGTTTTAACAAAGTATGGCAATTTTCACATTCATAAAAATGAAGACATGAGTTTTCGGACATCACTTCTTCTTTTGAGTAATTGCAGTTTGGACAAATGACTACTGAGTTTAGTTTAAAATTCATTTTAGAATCTATATAATATTCAGATTTAAAAATTATTATTCAATTAGTTTATTTGGATATACAATAAAATTTTCCATAAACTGTTTTGTCATGCTGCGCTTCTATATATATTCGTTGCTGCATTATTTAGTTTCGTAAATTACAAAAAGTTTTCCACTATTGTTCTTTGAATGTCTTCGGAAGACTTGGGTCTGTGATGATAATGTAATTGCCAAGATGTTTGTGCTTGCCCCAATCAATGTTTGGAAATGAATCATCTGTTCCGGTTGAGATGATGAGTGATTTTATGTCTGGGCTATATTTCTTTAGCTGTGTTGCAATGGCAAACCCTTCGTCACTGTGAAATCGACCATTAAGCTGCATCACTTTTTTGTCTTTATTCGCTTTTAAGTATTCTGAAATAGAATATGCCATAGTTGCATCCCAAAGCGATTGACCTAATATCAAATTAAATCCTCCCGGAGCCATAATTGGCGGCATTTTTTTTACTGTAGTATCGCCAATAAGGGGCATATCATGCGTAGACAGCATCATAAGTTTTTCGTAATATTTCCCAGTTGCTGTATCATAAGGAAGTGGGGCAAAATATTTTTTTGATTCCCCGGGTAATTCCATTAATATTTCCTGTCCTTTCCTTCCTGCAAGATTGGTATAACGGGTTGGCGCGTTAGCGCAGATTATATCAAGTTTATTATTCTTTGCAAACTCAACCATGGGTTTATAATCTTTATAATTACTCCATACCCGCGCATCTTTAGTGAAGTTTTTCTCACGAATATATCCTTTAAGATATTCATCCATTACCGGCTGCACATCTCTATCAAACATTTCCATCGAAAGTGTTATATTATTGCTGAATTTTTGGTACAAAGATTCAAATATTTTATTTTCAAGATAATGCGCTGTAGAATCATTATGCTCTTCACCAAAGAAAAGAACATCATAATTTTTCATGTCTTCGACAATTTCATTAATGGTTACTTCTTTGCCAAGCTCCACAGAGTATATGCGGAAGTGTTTTTCAAAATTCTGGCTGAACGATTGTGAACTGATGATTAAAAAAGAACAGATCAAAAGTGTTCTAAAAAATATTATAATGTTTGGTTTAATTTGATACAGAGTCTTATTAGTTGTTTTGATTTCCAATGGTTTTGTTTTTAGTTTTGTAGTTAGTTTTATTTTTTTGAAATTATTTATTGTTGTGGATGATATTTTACAATGCCAAAAGAACAGTTGATCGTTATTCATTTTCTTTTTCTGTACCGGTTAAACCCTGCAAATATTACTACAAACAATACAAACATAAATAACCACCAGAACATGTGCATTCCCCAGAAAAAGTAATCTCCATTATTGTTCATCATAGTTTTAAATTTTTAAGTTATTTTATAATAATTATTAATTATGCGGTTTTTCTCCATCTTTCTTTTCTGAATTATGATCCATTCCATCCATTTTATTCATATCCCCCATTTTATTCATATCTTTATTTCCCATCATCATCTTTTGCATCATATCCATCATTTGCTTGTTTCCCATCATTGTTTTACACATCCCTGAGATCATACTTGTATCGTTTTTACTCGTTTCCATCATATCTGCCATCATTTTTTGCATCATTTCAGGATTATTTTTCATCATTTTCATCATCATGTCATGGTTTTCCATCATCATCATATTCATCTTTTCATTTCCCTGTATCATCATTTTACCGTTTTTGCTGTTCATCATTGACTCAGTCATTTCTTTCATCATTTCGCTGTTATTAGCAATAGTATCTATGATTTGCTTTCTTGTTTCTTTATTAGAAAGAACCTGTTTTGGATCTGAAGTGCTTTGACATGATAAAAATAGTGATACTAAAGCTATCATCAATACAATTTTTTGTAATGTTTTCATAAGTTTAATTATTTTTAAGTTTATAAATGATATTTATGAGTTTAATTCTAAATAATTTTTAAGAATCTAGCGTTTATTGCTACAATAACAGTGCTAAGTGACATTAAAACAGCACCCATAGCCGGACTTAAGAGAATGCCAAATGAATACAATACACCGGCTGCAAGCGGTATTGCGAATAAATTATAACCCGTAGCCCATAAGAGATTCTGTACCATTTTTTTATATGTTGCCCGTGATAATTTAATTATTGATACAACATCAAGAGGATCACTTTTTATTAAAATTACATCGGCGGTTTCAATTGCAACATCTGTTCCTGCGCCAATTGCAATTCCGATATCTGCCTGCGCTAATGCAGGAGCATCATTTACGCCGTCACCCGTCATAGCGACAGTTAAACCTCTTTGCTGAACTTCCTTAACTTTATTTGCCTTATCCTGCGGCAAAACCTCAGCAAAAAATTCATCGATACCAATTTCCTTAGAAACAGCCTCGGCTACTTTTAAATTATCACCCGTTAACATAATGGTTTTGATACCCATTTCCTTAAGTTCTTTTATAGCCTGTTTTGATTCAGTTCTTACCAGGTCAGATAAAGCGATTGCACCCACTAGTTTATCGTTTACCAGAATAAATACAATTGTTTTTCCCTGTTCAAAAAGCTTACTGATATTATCATTATCATAATTAATTTGGTTCTCTCTTAAATATCCCGGACTTACTATCTTTACCAAAGTACCATTAATTACACCCTGAGCACCTTTTCCGGTAATTGATTTGAATTCACTAACAGTATATTTATCATTTGAAGCCTTTGAAATTTCTTTTGCAATAGGGTGTTCAGAAAAACCTTCAATGGATGCAGCCAGTTTTATGATCTCCTCTTTAGATATTGAATCATCAAAAATTACCTGGTCAGTAATTCCGAATTTTCCTTCGGTCAATGTTCCTGTTTTATCGAATATTATTGCTTTGATATTTCTTGCCTTTTCAAAAGCAACCCTATCTCTAATTAATAAACCGTTTTTCGCAGCAAGTGCTGTTGATACGGCAACAACTAATGGTACTGCAAGTCCTAATGCGTGTGGACAGGTTATAACCATTACTGTAACTGTTCTTTCAAGAGCAAAGGCAAGACTTTGATGAGCTAAAGCAGTCCATACAAAAAATGTTATTGCGCCGCCAAATATTGCGATAAAAGTTAACCAAAGCGCAGCACGGTTTGCAATGTCCTGGGTTTTGGATTTACTTTCCTGCGCTACTTTAACAAGTTCAATAACCTGAGAAAGAAATGAATCGGAACCTGTTTTCTTAACTTCTATTGTAAGAGAGCCTTCTCCGTTGATAGAGCCACCAATGACATTATTGCCTTTTGTTTTAGAAACGGGTTTTGATTCACCCGTTAACATTGATTCATTTATTGAAGAATCACCATCAATTACAATCCCATCGGCAGGAATCTTTTCGCCGGGTTTAATTAAAACTTTATCATCAATCTTTAATTCATTAAGCGGGATTTCTGTAATACTTCCATCAGTGTTTATTCTATGTGCATCTGATGGCATCAATTTGGCGAGTTCTTCTAATGCCTTGGATGCGCCCATAACTGACTTCATTTCAATCCAATGACCCAGAAGCATGATATCAATTAATGTTGCAAGTTCCCAAAAGAAAATATCTCCTTTAAGACCAAATACAACAATACTGCTGTAAATGTATGCTACACTGATAGCTAAAGCTATCAGTGTCATCATACCGGGCTTTAAGGCTCTTAATTCGCTAAATAGACCTTTTAGAAACGGATAACCTCCATAAAAATACACAATGCTTGAAAGACCAAACAGAACATATGAATCACCTGTAAATTTCAGTTTCTCACCCAATCCAAGCCAATGTTGAATCATTGGAGTAAGTAATATGATAGGCAATGTTATAATTAGAGAAATATAAAATCTCTTTTTAAAATCTGTGATCATATTCTCATGTCCGCCATGAATATGGGAACCTGATTTACCAGCAATATGATTATGTAATTTATGTTCTTCCATTGCTTATATATTATTTACAGCATGGAGCTTTCTTTTGAACCTTTTTAAATTTATAATATCCTAAAGCCGCAAATAATAATAATACTGATATGCCTATTAGTATTTCCATTTCAACTATTATTTACAACATCAAATCCGCTATCTGAAATAGCATTTATGATTTCGCTTCTTTCAATTTTCTCTGGGTTATATTCAACATACAACGAGCCAAGTGTCACTTCATATTTATCAACCGGAAGCAGTTTTATTGCTTCATCAACTGATTTTATGCAGTGGTTACAGGTCATTCCTTCAATATTTATCGTTTCGATCATCTTATCAATAATTTAATTTTTACAATCAATGTTTATGCATACAGCCTTTGCAGTCTTTATGATCCATACCTTTATCATTTTTAACATCTTCTTTTACATCAGATTTCTCGGAGCTTTCTTTTAACTCAAGGTCCATACCGCATTTTGGACATGAGCCCGGTTTATCTGAAATAACTTCGGGATGCATTGGGCAGGTGTATGTTTTGGTTACAGTTGAATCAGTGATAGAATTACCCGCTGATGAAGTATTTTTTTCAAATGAATAAGCAGCGTTATATGAGTATAACCCAATTAAAGAAATAATTGCGGTTGTGAGTATAAATAATTTTGCTTTATTGTTTTTCATGATAATTATTTTTTTATATTTTATGTTTTGAGTTTACTTTTTTTATTCAGGAACCTTGCAGCAATCATCAAGCTTATCATAAGCATTCTTGTTTGCCATTTTATTGTTTGCTTTATAGCCAGACTTGCTGATCACATTTTCTATTGCAGCTAAAGTAGTCCTGGTGTCATCAAAAACTACAACAGCTTTTTTTTCGTTAACATCAACACTAATGCTAATTACCCCTTCAACTTTGTTGACTGCTTTTTCGATAGTTTTTTTGCACATACCGCATTGAATTGTTGGCAGCAAGATATCTTCTGTTCTGTTATCATAAGACATTTCGGCTTTTAAGCTGAAAGAAAAGAATAACAGCATGAGTAGTAAAAAGTTCAGATATTTAAAGATAATTTTAGTTTTCATTTTTTATTAGTATTTATTTTTTAAAATTTTAATTGAATATTATTTGCAGTCTGCCGGTAACTTTGCAATAGCATCAGTGCCGGCTTTTGTATCATTAGCGTCAAAACCTGCATCTGATATGACTTTCTCAACATTTGATTTAGTTGTTTTAGATTTATCTATGTACATATGTATTACTTTGTTCACAATATCAATATGATATTCAACAACACCCTTATCGCTGCTTAAGGCAGTTTCTATTAACCTTTCGCATTCATCCGATTTAATTACCGACAATTTCACTTCAAAATGGATCAGATCTTTTTTACCGGCATATTTGGTTTCTAAAGCTTCATGTTCTTCATTCATTTTTTTATTATACTCAGCCTTCGGATTCAGTTTCATCTTGCAAATTGGGCATTTAACAGCCGGGTCATCCGTTTGCTGTGCCGGATGCATTGGGCAGAAGTATTTCCCGTCTTTAATCATCTTTGCTGCATCAGTATTGTTAACTTTTTGGTCATCGTTTTTCATTTCTGTTGACTGTTTGTCGTCTTTTACATCATTTTCTTTCTTATTGCAGCCAAATACTAAGACAACTACAAGCAGTATAGATACTATTGATATACTGTTTATAAATAATTTTTTATTCATTGTTAATTACTCCTTCCGCTCTTTTGCGGTTATTTGTTTATAATATTATTTAATGTTTATGTTCTGTTTCAGTTTTTTTATCTTTCATATCCTTTAAAATATCCTGGTTTGGATTAATCTTTAATTCTTCATTATCATCTTTTTTCGGGTTATCACCATGATTTTCATGACCCGATGTAAATCCTTTCTGTATCTGTGTTTCGCTATCAATTAAGAAGCCTCCTGATGTAACTACCAGGTCCCCATCATTTAGACCCGATGTAATTGCATAATATCCATCCTGTTCATATCCTATTGTAACTTCTTTTGGTTCAAATACTCCTTTTTCTTTTTCGATATATACATAGTTATGGTCACCGGTTCGTATGACAGCATTTTTAGGTACTCCAACTGATTGCGTTACATATGTATTTATCTTTACTTTAAGGTACATATCAGGCTTTAATTTCATATCTTTGTTTGATACATCAATGCGTACTTCAAGCGTTCTTGACTCCGGGTTAAACACAGGATTTATGAAATTTATCTTAGCCCTCATAACTTCATCGGGATAAGCTGTTGAATATATCTCCGCAGTCTGCCCGCTTTTGATATACTGCATGTCGGATTCATACACATTTGCTATTACCCATACTGAGGAAAGATCTGCTACATCAAAAATATCCTCACCTGCCATTGCCCAGTGACCCACATGCACATATTTTTTTGTTACTATACCTGTATATTTAGAATATTGGATTGTTGTTGTTTTTACATTTCGTGACCTTTCGAGCTCTTCAATTTGTCCGCGTGTCATTTCCCAAAGTATCAGTCTTTCCCTCGAAGAATTCACAAGGCTTTGCGCCTGGTCAATTGCCAGCCTGTTACCGCTTGCTTTAACCTGGTTAAAATTATCAAGCGCTAATAAATATTCTTTTTGTGTTGATACAAGTTCTGGGGAATATATTTCAAGCACCTTTTGACCTTTTCTTACCATCTCCCCTTCAAATGATACAAACATATTCACAATTTTTCCTGAAACAGCCGTTGAAATATGCGCAAACTTCGATTCATTTATCTTTACATAACCATTGAATGTCTTTTCACCCTGGAACTGCATGGTTTTAACTTTCTCAGTCTGTACATTTGCCAGAACCTGCTGTGAAGGCGAAAGTTTAACGGAATTAATATTTGTACCAATTTCGTGATCAGTATTTTCCTCTTTATCAAGCTCGGTTTTCTTCACAAGGTCCATTCCGCATATCGGGCACTGACCGGGTCTATCCTGAATAATTTGAGGATGCATCGGGCATGTGTATATTTCTTTTACTGATGTTTCGGTATTATTCTTTTGAATGAAGGTTATATAGCCCCAATATCCTCCGGCAATTAATATTATTGCTGCAAGTACGCCTATTATTATTTTTATAGTTTTATTCATAATGCTTTTTTAAGACTTTTAATTTTTCAGATTTAATCCTGTTGCTTTTTCAAGTTCAGCTATCATTTTTAAATACATGTTAACCGATTCATAATACATAAGTTTTGCTTCCTGGTACATTCTGTATGCATCAAGCAGATCAAGGAAGCTTCCCATATTTGTTTCATAGGAATACTGCGCTGATTTCATGGTATTTTCAGTCTGCGGTATCTGTACACCATAATAAAAATTCATAGTTTCCTTTAGAGATGTCATGTTATTCACAATCGTAGTTACTTCGTTCCTTATATCATTTTTCTTCGCGCTGTATTCTTCGGTCGTACTTTTTATTATAACTTCATTTTTCTTTATTGCAAGATCATATTTCCCGCTTGACCATGGCGCAAACGGAATATTAACACCAACCATGAAAGCAAATGCGTTTTTTCCTTCAAACGGTAATATTTTATATCCAAGTTTAATGTTAAAATCGGGTAGACGGTTAATTTTAGCCATCTCAAGGTCGGTTTGGTTCATAAGTATCTTATTCTTTAGGGTTTTCAGATCAGGTCTATGCTCAAAAGCGTAATCAATTAACTTATCGGTTTTTGTATTGTTTAAGTTAAAATTACCTTTATCCAGCAAATACTCAGTATCAATATCAGCAAAGTTAATTTTTGTATCTTCATCTACAACAACTTTTGTGAGTTTAGTAAGTGTTGAATAAATATTCTTCCTCTGTTGCTTCAAAATAAAATCTTCGTTTTGTAAACGGGACATTTCTATCTGTGACTTGAAAACTTCCTGCTGCATTCCTTTACCAACCATATACTGCGCTTCTGCCGCAGCGATGAATGTCTTTAGAAGCAACTGGTTATCATGGTTTACCTGAAGCTTATTATTTAAAAGGTAAAGGTCATAATAGTTCATCTTTATCATATTCATAATATCAACTGCCATAGAAAGCCTTTCACTCTGCATCATGGCTTTTGTGTTCATTACTGATTTTTTTTCAAGTGCCAGCTTACCCGGGAAAGGGAACATTTGAGAAACATAAAAATTTATCATTCCAACTTTAGAGAAATCACTCATAATATCATCAAGCTCAAATTCAAACATCGGGTCTGGAAGGTATGTCATACCTTCAGCCTGAAAGTTAGAAACATCAATTTTAGTCTGCATCGCAATAAGATCAGGATTGTTATTTACCGCTGCAAACAAAAGCTGGTTTAAAGTAAATACTTCGGCTTTGCCATATGAATTATAGAAAGCAGTATCCCTTACGCTTTGTTTGGTTTGAATAGTAATCAAAGAATCCAATACTCTTAACGAAGAGTTAAACCTGTATATGGAATCCTTTTGCAGGTAATTATCAAACCCGTTTTGCCCATGGGTCATAGCTCCCATTAAGGCAAATGCTGTAATAAACATTAAAATGTATTTAGACATGATCTCATGATCTCAATTAAAAAAAGTAAATAAAATAATTCCGGTAAAAAATTATTCTACAGTAAAACCAGTAATTGGAATGAGATTATTTTAGATTTGAAGCGAGGAGTTAAATATAGGAATATCAATTTCAGGCAGATGTGATTTATCGGGTGTATATAGTATTGAACTGTTGTAATTACTTTCTATATCAACTGTACCATTAAAAGCTATTGATATATTTGTATATATATCCTGATCCTGTTCGTTATTAAAATTTAAAAGAGTGTTTGAATTGGAAAGTTCTGTTGTTTCTTCATTGCAGCACTTTGATTTATGCTTAGTTAAACTTATGCCGTCATATTTCTTTACGTCATCCTGTTTGCA
>JANPBV010000221.1:0-4163 GCA_031430615.1 Ignavibacteria bacterium
TGCATCAGGATGCGGAATGAAGATGTAAGAGAATTGTTTAAACAAAGTAATATCGGGACACTTGTACTTTCGCACCGCGGATATTCTGCACGTGTGATAGCATTTGCGCCGGAAGGTTTTAAAAATGACGCTGAATATACCAAAGATGATTATGTTAATATGCTTGCATATAATCTTGGTTCAATAATGGAAGGCAAGTATTTTGTTAATCCTCCAAAGCGTTTTATTCTTGATGGCACAGTTATCCCAAGAAGCGGTATAAATATTATTTCAACTGATAAGATCCCCGAAAAGCAGGAGCTTCCTTTTGCAGTTGTTAAAATTGAAATGAAAACCGATCTGCTGAATGACTATAAAAAAGGTAATTTTAATAATGTTAAACATTCCGATAATCTTGCAGAAAAATTTGGAGTGATTGAAAACGATTCCGTTAGCGCAAGTAATATTCAACTTGCTGTAGGACCTGAAATGGTAAAAAAGTATGTTTATAACCCGGTTGGCGTATTGCCATACTTTCCGCCAAACAGGTAATTAATAAATAATAGGATATATATTTTATGGTAAAGTTAGTAGCAATGTATAAAACCCCTTCTGACATTGAAATGTTTGAAAAACATTACTTTGAAAACCATATGCCGTTGGTAGATAAAATTCCGGGCTTGATAAAGTCCGAAGTATCAAAGATTAAGGTACTACCCGGGACTGAATCGGAATATTACATGATGACAGAGATGTATTATGATGATATGGATGCGTTTAACGCGGCAATGGGCTCTCCTGAAGGCAAGGCATCGGCAAGGGATCTGGTTAACTTTGCCAAAGATAGAGTTGATTTTTTCCTTGGTAAAGTAAAGTAGTTAACTGCTTATTATAACTGTTTTTTAATAATTTTAGCAAAAAGTGGGCTTGTATTTATTTTCTTTTTTATCTATAATGCAATCCCGATTAATCAGAAATTGGAACAAATTTATACAAATTTCGTATAAATTATAAAGAATTCATAAATTGTTTTACATTATAACGGAGGTATTATGGTTACCGATAATATAGAAATAATGCAGGATACAGGGTATGGCGCAACAGAACTGAAGAAGACATATCAAAAGTATCTTCAAAGAGGTCTGATATTCGCAATATTGATCCATGGTTTTGTAATTGGCACATATTTATTTGCCAACTATATAAGCAAGATGGAATCAGATAAAAAAAGCGATATCCAGCAGAGAATTATTAATGTGAGCGATCTTGAACCGCCTCCATCAGCTAATGATGAAGAGGAACCGCCGCCGCCAAAAATTGAAGAACCGCCGGTAGCTCCGCCTAAAGATCTTACAGCTTTAACACCTGAACCGGTTGCTAAAGATAAAGCTGAAGAACAGACAATAAAGACACAGAAGGAACTTGAAGAAATAAAAGCACCTGTCGGAAATAATGATTCAGGTAAGTTTCAATATACAGGTAATTTAAAAGTTGAAGAAAAGAAGATAGAAGAAAAGATAGAAAAGAAGGAAAAAGTAGTTGAAGAAAAATCAGTTTACCAATCATTTGAGGTTGAAAAAGCGCCGGAATGCGTAAACCTTTCACAGGTAAGATCATCGATGAAGTACCCTGAAATTGCAAGAGAAGCAGGTATGGAAGGCAGGGTAACGGTAAAAGTTCTTGTTGGACCTGACGGCAATGTAATTAAAGTCGGTTCAGTAAGCGGACCAGAAGTATTCCAGGATGAAGTTAGAGATAAAGCTGCTGATCTTCAGTTCACACCCGGTTTACAGAACGGAAAACCCGTTAAAGTATGGGTGACAGTGCCGTTTAACTTTAAGCTGAAATAATATTCAGGATAGCTGCATTGAACGCAGTATTATTTATCGGCTTCAACAGAATGCGCAATAATAATTGAAAGTATATAATTATCTTACAATAGGAATTTCCCTCATCTTTTTGGTGATGGGAATTCTTATTTTAACAGGTGCCTTTAACACAGGCGAGATGTTTAAAAATAACGAATTTTTCCGCTGGATATTCGGGGGGATACTGGTTGTATACGGAATTTTCAGGGCTTATAATGCATACCAAAAAACACAGAACCAGGGCAGAAAATTAAGATATTACGATCGGGATGAAGATTAAAAAAAATCCTCACAAAAATTGATTAAGACAATATGAAATCCGAAATAAAAAAAATAATGTTATTCACGGCGCTGATTGCCGCTATAGCATTTAACGGGTGTGACTATACGGTAAAGAAATCTGTATCAACAACCGGTGAAATTACCATTGGGGTTGATGAAGGTATATCGCCAGTTGTAAAAGAAGAAGCCGCGGTGTTTATGAGGCTGAATAATGAAGCCAAAGTTAACCTTGTAGTTAAAACCACGAAGGAAGTAATTGCTGACCTTAACAACGGCACTTATAAAACCATAGTTGTTGGCAGGGATCTTACAAAGGAAGAAGCTGATATTTTTGCTTCTAATAAAATTGAAATTAAGAAGAGTTCATTTGCGCGTGACGGTATTGGAGTTATTGTAAATCCAAAGAACCTGATCACAAAGCTTAATTACAATGAGCTTAAGAGGATATTTACCGGTGAGCAGAAAGAGTGGAGCGAGCTTGACGGCGATAATAAAGATATGTTTACAGGCAAAATAAAAGTATATATAACGAGGAAGAACGCTTCGATTCATGATGTATTCAAACAGAAGGTTTTAGCCGGAGCGGAGTTTGGGCCTAATGATATTATCTGCAGTACATCAACACAAATGATGAACGAAATAAAATCGAATGAAAACGCAATAGGGTTTATTTCCATGGCATGGATAACTGTATCAAACGATACACTGGATGAATCGGTTAAACCGCTTAAAATTGCCGCAGTAGAACCTAATACAGGCGCAGTTGGCAATTACGTAGGGCTTCACCAGGGTTACATTGCAAATAAAACATATCCGCTTGTAACAGAAGCGTATATTTTTACAACTGATTTTTCAATGAACCTATCGGTAGGATTTTCGAGCTTTATGTCATCATATGACGGGCAGAGAATTGTGCTGAAATCAGGGCTTGTACCTGTAACCCAGCCTGTAAAGATAATACAACTGAATTAAGCAATATCGTTAAAACCGGTTACAAATGGTTACACAAACAATAACTTAAAACTGAAACATTTACTCGATATAGAAACTTAAAATAAGCAGAAACTATAAATTTAATATTATTCGTACATGTTTACTAAATATCTGATAAGAGCGGTTTGTGTTATGATGATCTATGCTGCTGCCGTTAATGCGCAGGATAATCTGGAAAAAGGAATTGATGCAGTTAAAAAGGGTGACTTTCTCGGCGGTTTAAACATGCTAAAGGGAGTTTCAAAAGATTCATATGACGCTAACCTGTATTATGGAATAGCGCTCTTCAATACCGGTTCAGTTAAAGATGCCGAAAAATTTCTAAAAGATGCGGTAAAAAAAGATGAAGAACGCCCCGAAGCGTATTCAGCTTTAGGAGAGATATTTACATCACAGAAAAATTACGGTGAAGCAGCTTCGCAATTTGAAAAAGCGAAGAAATACCTGCCTCTTAATAAAACTAAGGATGATCTTGATAAATCAGAGATTGAAACGATAATTAATGTTTTAAGCGCTGAGTCAGATAACTTTATTGCAGATGGTAAAGTTGATAAGGCAATTTCTTCGCTTACAATGGCTAAGACATATGACGATAAGAATCCAATGATATATGTTGGACTTGGAAATGCATACCTTGCAAGAGGTGCGTTTGATCCCGCAAAATCAAACTATGACCAGGCATTAAAGCTGAAACCAAAATACGCGCCGGCATTGTACGGACTTGGGAAAATATCGTTCAAACAGAAAAAATACAGCGCAGCGCTTGAAAATTATATTAAATCATCAGAAGCGGATAATAATTTTGCGCCTGCATTCTTTGAAAAAGGATTGATGTTCTACCTGCTTGATAAATTCATAGATGCTATTGAATCGTTTGAAAGGTATGACCAGTTAGTGCCGGGCTCACCAAGAGGTAAAACATATTTCGCAAAATCATATTACGGCAAAGGTGATTATGATAAGGCTATGGAAATACTGAATGAAGTATTGACTAAAGACCCGGAATACAGCGAAGCTAATAAATATGCCGCGTATGTAATG
>JANPBV010000222.1:0-6446 GCA_031430615.1 Ignavibacteria bacterium
ATCAGTAAAACTGAAATCAGATATTTCATGAAGTCCTTCTGCTTCCTGATTATTTACCCAAATAGGTGTGAAATCAGGTTTATCGTAGTAAGGCAATTCACTAAGTTTGCTCCCGCTGCCGCAGCTATATATATAAGGAAGTATAAATAATATAAATACCCATAATTTTAATTTTTTCATTTTATACTCCTTTCACTTATTTATTTGTCATGTCTCCGGAAATTGTCTGGCAATTCTTAACACCTGATATACCATACTTCCTGTTATTTTTTGCAACATAATTTGCCTGTACGTCACCATTTGGAAACCATGCCTGCTGCAAACCTTCTTCCTGACCTTTTACATAATTAAAATCATTAAACAGCATTCCTTTTTCATTCCATACTTTTACATTTCCTTCAAGCTTATCATCAATAAAATGATAGATAAATCTCAGATTGCCGTTTTCCCACCATCCTTTATGTTCACCGGTTTTAAAGCCATTTTTATGATATCTTTCTTCATTCACTTTGCCATTACTGAAATATGTTACCTGCTGCCCGTTCAATTTGCCTGCCTTGTATTCACTATAACTCATAGTATCGTTTCCTTTCAACTCTGTAATTCTACCGGAAAATAAAAGTGAATCATAATATATCAGTCTGGCTTTTGTATTCAGTTTAGTATCATCAGAATTTACATAAATAAATTCCGTTGTTCCCGCGGACTGCTCTTTTTTTGAAGAGCAGCCTGCAATAGATAATACTATTGATAGTATAATGATATATATTTTCATATTATAAAACCTGTTAATTTGATACGGTTCCGGGTGTTCCGTAAAATCCATCACCATTTAAATATGGAGCTTCTGTTGTTATATGATAATGATAAATACCTGCCGGATAATCTTCTGTAACTCCTATATGCCCGTGATAGACATCAAGATCAGAATTTGTTACAGTCTCACCGTTTTCTGTTGGTCCATATACAGGGAATCCATCAAGTAAAAATCCCAATATTGTTGAATCTCCTTTTATTGAAGTGATATAATACGGCTCGACGTGATAATGATACTGCCCTTGCTGCTGAGGATGTCCGCCATACTGCTCAAACGAATTTATTTCATTTGTTAATGGCGCGCCGCCGCCTGCGTATTGATTAAAAAAAGCTACACCGTTCAACGTTACCCCAATAGGGCCACCCGGGGTTGAAGGATGATTGGTATTTTCTGCTGGGTTGAGCGGAATTTTATAAATCATACTGAATTCGGCTATCCTGTTTGGATTCAATACAAAATTTGGATTTGGTCCGTTATACGCTTCATATAGTGTGGATTCCCAACTGGTACCCTGGTAATACGGACTCTTATGTTCAGGTCTGCCGTTACTTTTTATAACAACATAATCACCTTCAGTATAAACATCACTTGCTCCGTAAATTTTTTGATAAACAGCAGGCGCTACACCTGTAGTTGTTGTAGTTCCGGTTGTTGTATCACTTCCGCAGTTTATTCCTGTAAATAATACAATTTGAAGGGTTAAAATTGATAATGCTGCTATTATCATCCGGTTTTTCATATCACACCTCCTGTTGTTTTAAATGCTTCTTGTTTGTTATTGATTTAGACGACAGAAGGTATATAAACTTGCGATAATATTATTATTTATTTTTTGGGAAATGGTGGTTTAAATGAACCTGCAATTTCATCAATAAATGTATTAAACAGCAGTTTTTGCTCTTTATCGCAGATATCTTTTATCTTTTGGAAATGCTCAAAAGTTATTTTATCAAGCTGCTGTTGGTTTCTTCCTAAATCTACCAAAATTTGAGAAGCTTTTACAGTATCAGGCGAATCGGATTTCAACAACCCAAAATATTCATCATGCATTTTTTTTGATGCGAACTGAAGGTCTTCAGTTTGTTTTCTATGTTCATTTTTAAGGTTTTCAAATTTCAGTATCTGGTCTGTATTTAATTTTAACCTGTTAATTATGATTTCATCTGGTCTGCCAGGCATTTTCCTGTTCGGAGCTATATCACGGGGATGCCTGTCTCTTGAGTCATCACCTAAAGGAACAACTCTTTCAGAATCATCCAAATCAGGCGGAGGTGGATGATCTCCCCTGCCCATAATTACATATCCCAAAGTAAAAAGATTAAGAACGAACAAGATAATAATTATTAAAATGAGAAATCTGTCTTTTTCCATTTCAGTTACCAATTATAATTTCTAAATATGGATTATACTGAGATGGAATGAATTGGGACGAGCTTTCTGTTTTTGTATTTTCTGATCTTATGTTCATTGTTGAATTTCCTGAATTAAATACAACAAATACATTTATTATTGCTAATAATACTATAGTTATAAATCCAATTGCCGCTCTTTTAATTGGGATATAACCATACCTGTTTTTATTATCCTTTAACCTGCTTAATATTTTGGGGAATAAATATGGACCGGCACTAACTCTCTTTATACTATCAGAGCTTGATAAAATTTCTTCAATCCATTTATCCTTATTTGTATTTTGTTCCATTTCTATAATTATTTAGACGACATTATTGATAAAAACATGCGGTTACTGTAAACTATTGATAATATTAATGTAATTCATCATATTTTCCGCTTAATTCCTTCTTTAGGTTTTGCTTCGCCCTGAATATCAATGACTCCACCGATGATACGCTGCATTTTAATACTTCGCTTATTTCTTTGTAGCTTAATGTTTCGATTTTAGAAAGTATAAATGCAGTCTTCTGGCTCCCCGGGAGTTTATTTAATGCTTTAAACAATATTTGCGAGCGTTCTTTATGTTCAATTTCAATTCCGGGGTGAATAGCGTCAGGGGTATCAATATTAAGCTCACCTGTATCTGCTTTGAAAATACTTGTTATCACTGCAAATCTTTTCTTGCGCTTTTGGTATTTGATTTGGTCAAGGCATTTGTTAACTGTTATTCTGTATATCCAGGTGTTAAGTGTTGAATCACCTTTAAACTTCCCGGCTGAATTGAATATTTCTATAAAAACATCCTGAGTTGTTTCCTCAGCGTCCTGTGTATTCTGCAGGTAACCCAGCGCTGTATTGAAAACTTTATCCTTATAAATGGAAAAGAGGCTTTCCAATGCTTTCGGATCGCCTCTTTGTAAATCTGAAATTAATTTTTCCTGCTCCAAATTTAACAGCGGGAATTATGAAGCTATTTTTTTGAACATCACTTTACCGCTTTTCTGATTTTCAATAACATTAGGTTTCATTTTATCCCAGTTGGTAATTATCATATTTTTTTCATCCAGTACGAACGAAAAAAGTTTGTCGCCTTTTTTGTACAGCTCAAACATATTATCCTTACCATACGAATCAAAGATAAACTCAATATTATCCTTGGTTGCTTTAACATCAGCATTAATTCTTGTCATAGTCTGGAAGCCATCTACCTGTATATCAGCTACAACGGTATTTGCGTCTTTTTCCTGAATATCTATCACGTAGTTCCAGGTTTGAGAGCCCTCACCGGTAACGTTTTTGGCTGATTCTTCAAAGCTGTATTGACCCAGCCATTTTTTAATATCTGCGTTCTTTGTCCCGCTTGATTCACCGGTTGGATTTACATTCTGCGTTGTACTTTGGTTTTGTGTATTAACCTTTTCCTCTTTCTTGCCGCACGATGCAAGTGTTACAATTACTGCTAAGATGATGATGAATTTTATTGTATTCATAATATATAGAATATAATTAATATAAATTTTTGTATTAAGTATAGAATATGTTGCTTCTTGAAGAGCTTCTCTTGGACTTCATTCCTGTCTGTTTCAACAGAAACTGCGTTGATACTCCTTTGACTCTTTTGGATTGCATTCCCGTCTGTTTCAACAGAAACTGTGTTGATGCTCCTTTGACTCTTTTGGATTGCATTCCCGTCTGTTTCAACAGAAACTGTGTTGATGCTCCTTTGACTCTCATTGGACTGCATCAAATACGTTGATGCTACTTTGCCTCTTTTGGATTGCATCAACTGCGTTGATGCATAGCGCTGACATAGTCAGCACACTCCAAAAAAAATCAAAAATCATCATCCAATTTCAATTTATCAAACGGAAATGATTTATTAATTTTTTCTAAATAGTCTTTCTCAGATTTATATCTGTAATAGTAACTTCCAAATTCCCAATCTTTTGGATCTTCAGCTAATTTATGTTTTAATGGATTATTCCAAATATAATTTAATCTTGTAAAATATGACCTTTCATAAGTTAAACATTTATCCCAATAATTATGCCAAATTTTATTATAATCTTTGCAGAATTCTACATTTTTATTGATCCATATTGCTGAATAACGATGAACATTTCCCATCATATCTGCTAAAGTTTCTGGATTCTCAGGTGACTCAAGCATTAAATGATAATGATTTTCTAAAATTACCCAATCTTCAAGTTTCCAATTAAAGTTATCAACTGATTTAACAATATAATCTAATAGCTTAAGTTTGCTTTCCCTTGATTTAAGTAACTTCTTTTTGCCATAAATTGAGCCAGTAATAAAATATTTAGTGTTTTTCTTAAATAAATGAGGCGGATTATGATTATATCTTTTTAAATCTTCCAATTGCTTAAATGTATAACTAAAAATATTTTTATTTATTGATATTACTTTCACTTGCTTCTCTTGGATTGCATTCCCGTCTGTTTCAACAGAAACTGCGTTGATGCAAAGCACTGACATAGTCAGTGCACAAAAAAATCAATAATCATATGTTTACTTACCAGTCTATTATTTACATCTTATTTACTTGCTTCTTTTGGACTGCATTCCCGTCTGTTTCAACAGAAACTGTGTTGATGCAAAGCACTGACATAGTCAGTGCACTCCAAAAAAATCACAGACTCCAGAAAAAAATCAAACAAACTTCTTCAGTCTACTTAAAACTTCAACTTTACCCAACACATAAGCTATCAATCCAAGCTCGGGACCATGTTCCTCACCGGTTAAAGCGAGTCTAAGAGGCATAAACAAATTCTTGCCTTTAACTCCGGTATCCTTCTGCACTTCACTTAACATTGGCTTAAAGTTATCAGTTGCAATTTCAAGTACTTCATCCATTTTTGCAATTAATGATTCAAATACCTGCTTAGAAGTATCACTCCTTACAATTTCAATTTGCTCAGGTGATAAACTTACTTCACTATAATACGTTTTTGCCTGTTGGGCTGCTTCATCAAGTTTACTTATGTAATTCTTAATTGCAAATATAACTCGTTTTGTTTTAGAAATATCGCTTGTATCTATTCCAACAGAATTTAGATACGGGATAACAAGTTCTGTTAATTTATCAATATCGTAATTCTTAATATACTCGCCATTCATCCAGTTAAGCTTTTCTACATTAAATACCGCGCCTGCTGAATTAACCCTATCAATGGTAAACAATTTAATCAGTTCAGCCTTAGTAAATATTTCTTTCTTTTCGCCTTCGCCCGGGTTCCACCCTAACAATGTCATAAAATTCAGCAATGCCTCTTTAAGATAACCCTTCTTCAGGTAATCTTCAGTTGAAACATCACCCTGGCGTTTCGAGAGCTTGGATTTATCGGGATTCAATATCAGCGGCACATGCGCCATTTGCGGCACTTCCCATCCAAATGCGTTATATAATATTATGTGCTTAGGCACTGATGTCAGCCACTCCTCACCCCTTATGATATGTGTTATTTCCATCAAGTGGTCATCAATCACATTCGCTAAGTGATAAGTCGGGAAGCCATCACTTTTCAGCAGTACCTGGTCATCAACAAGATTGGTATCTATCTTAACATTACCACGGATAATATCAGTAAACTTAATTTCAGTATCTAATGGTACTTTAAGTCTAACTACATATGGTACGCCACTTGCAAGTTTTTCTTTCACTTCATTTTCGGTCAGAACCCTAGCGCGCCTATCATACATTGTCTGTTTGCCCTGCATCTGCTGAACTTTACGCATTTCATCAAGCTCATCTGTTGTTTCAAATGCATAGTATGCGTGTCCGTTTGCTAATAGCTTATCGCAATATTTTTTATATATATCCAAACGCTCTGACTGAAAATAAGGACCAAACTCGCCGCCAACGCCCGGACCTTCATCGTAAATCAAGCCCATTTTATTCAGAATATGTATCAGGTTTTCTACAGCACCTTCAACTTTACGTGATTGATCAGTATCTTCTATCCGTAATATAAACTTTCCGTTATGATGCCTCGCAAATAAATAGTTGAACAGGGCTGTCCGCAGACTACCCAGATGCAGATAACCCGTTGGTGATGGCGCAAATCGTACACGTACTTCGTTATTCATTAGTTTCGATTTCTATAGTGATATTTATCTTAAAATATGAAATTTAATTGATTATTTTACAAATATTGCAGAATTTAATTTTAAATGATAGGAAAATCATTTATGAATAATGATAACACAACCCGCT
>JANPBV010000223.1:0-4224 GCA_031430615.1 Ignavibacteria bacterium
GTAACGTAAAATGAAGGATTCAGATATTTATAATCACGTATTGTATTTGCATCCTGTTTAATGGGGTAACATACTGAAATATTCTGTCCAGTATTTTTAACAGCATTTGTTATCGGCAAAAGATGATTAGTGTCCTTGCGGAGTGAAACCTCATTCATATATGCCACCCCTGATTTTAGCGAGCGGTTAAACGAATAATCATAAATATTAAGAAGGTCACTTTGAATTGCATCTCCGGGAAGCTCCTGGTAAAGATAATTAAATATAAGATCAGTGCACAGATCCTCCTGGGCTTTTTCATAATGCCTGCGCTTTAATAAATAATGAAGCAGGCTCCCTTCGGAGCGTAAGCATGAATTAACCAATGGCGGCATTAAGATCTTCATCGAGCAGTCAATTACCTCGGCAGAAGCCTGGTATTGTTCGATCCATTTTTCAACCTTTGCTGTTCCCTTAGCAGTTGCCTCAGCCATATCAGTTATCCTGTTCTCATTAATAAGAATAGAATACCTGCCGAAATCGTTATTCTTGTTAAATGTTAGTACGTATGCATCTTTTAATATTATCAAAGGTCCTCTATTACAAATTTTTCATCAATTATGAATTTACTTTTTGAAAGAGTGTTTTTACCATTACTAAATAAAGCGTAATCAAAACCTTCCCTTACGCTGGCAGCTCCATATTCACCCTTAACATTAACCGCAATAAAACCAACCTGGTAATCATGGTCACGGTTCTTGTGAGAAAGCAGGTTGAGCTTAATTACCCGCTTAACAGCATACTCGCATGCCTCCTGAGGCGAGATGCCCTGCGCCATCATTTCTACAACCAGAAAGCTTCCGCATGCCCTTACGCATTCTTCCCCTCTTCCTGTTGATGCTGCGCCGCCAACTTCACCATCTACGTACAATCCGGCGCCAATAATAGGTGTATCTCCAACTCTGCCATGCAGCTTCCATGCTGTTCCGCTTGTTGTGCATGAAGCTGAAATGTGGCTATCTTTATCTATTGCAACCATGCCTATAGTATCATGATTACCATCATCATTTATTCCAAGTCCGTTAGTTTTTTTTACTTTGTACTCATCTGTATGAAATTCCTGTGACCTGCCAAAATTGCCCTTTTTCCATTCAATATATTTATTGATTGAATTTTCAGTATGCAGAATATCAGGCATAAAACCGTTGGATATTGCAAAATTATAGGCACCTTCTCCTGCAAGGCAAACATGCTCAGTATTTTCAAGAATAAGCCTTGCAACCGAAACCGGATTTTTAATATGCTCTACACACATTACCGCACCAATTCTTGCCTTCCAATCCATAATAGCAGCGTCAAGAGTAACCCTGCCTTCAGCATCAGGCAGACCGCCGTAACCAACGCTTAATACTGCCGGGTCATCTTCAGCAACTCTAACACCATGTTCAACTGCATCAAGCGAGTTTCCGCCAGAGGTAAGTATTTCATAAGCTTTTTCATTAGCAGCCATTCCATGCTTCCATGTAGATATTACAAGTGGTTCCATAGCTACAAATATAATTAAAACGGACGTATATATAAAGAAATTGTGAAATAATACATTTTAAAAAATTTTCGGTTTCCCCTATTGCAAAATTCATTTTTAAATGCTAAATTTATACGGAATTACATCAAAATAATCCAAAATTAATGAGATATTTTTTACTTTTAGCATCTATATTAGTACTTTCTGTATCACTAAATGCAAAACCCGGAAGCATTGCATATGCCAGAGTTGATTTCATGCTTACACTTACTGATGGTATTAAGCTTGATTGCACAAAACTCATTCCATCCGGCACACCACCTGCAGGCGGTTGGCCATGCGTACTTATTACACATGGGTTTGGCCTTTCAAAATACACCGATTTGCCTGAAGCACAGGATTATGCTTCAAATGGTTATTACTCATTTGTGTACAGTATGCGCGGCCAGGGAATATCTGAAGGGCAGTCAAACTTTATTAGTATGACTGAAGCCAACGACATTAAACAGGTTGTACAGTATATGAAAAATGATGTTAACACAAATGATAATAAAATTGTCATTACGGGCGGTTCACAGGGCGGCATTATTCCTTTTATGGCTGTTTGCACGGGTATGAATGTAAAAACACTTATAACTGATCTAGCTTCACCTGAACAGGGTTCTAACTGGATAGAAAACGGCGGAATTAAAATGACTTTCCTTTGGTCAACAGGTTATACTTCAAACATCGTAAGATATAATCCACTTGTCAGCCGGTTTAAACCATGGATTTACGCCAACACAAAGGAAAAATGGGATAGCTTAGCTTACTATCTACCTCAGAACCGCGATTTTTTAAATTTAGTTGGAAATTGCCAGATACCTATTCTGGTTGAAAACTCCTGGCAGGATAAATTCTTTAATACACTGGGTATGATAAGAAGCGCTTATATACTTCCTTATAATAACATGAAAATGTATTTCGGGGCAATGGATGGACATGGCAGTGATCTTGTACAAGCAGAAGAAGATTACAAAGACCAGGTTGTAAGTGACTGGTTTGATTACCATATTCATGGAATACAAAACAATGTAATGGATGTCAGTCAAAAATTCACATATGCGGCTAGCCGCTTCCCTGCAAGTGAAAGCCAGTGGACATGGAACCGCTATCACTCTCCAACATGGCCGCCTGCAGGTGTACAAAATGTGAAACTTTATTTTCACCCGTCTAATCAATTACAGGTTTACGGTTACGGCGGGGCGCAGACTAATGTTAGCTATACCAATGATGTGCTTGATGCCAATGTAACCATGGAGTATCTTGTAAATACTGAATTCCGTGGACCGCTCTTTGATGCGAAATTCCAAAAAAATGAAATATATTTTGATACACCTGCACTCCTGCAGGATGCTATAATGGCTGGAACTCCATATGCCTATCTTTACTATTCATCTTCGGCAAATCAAATTTGCCAGTATAATATGCAAATCTGGGATGTCAGGTCAAATGGCACAGAAAAGCTTGTTACAAGAATTAACTGGACAGATAGAGATTATTCTGCAAACCAGGTAAAACAGAAATATGTTAACGGACAGTCATACTCACATGTATTCCGAGCCGGTGATAAGATAAGAGTTAAGCTCACAAACCTGGATAACGTTCCATTGTATGATCTTAACGGTGATACAACTGATATTTTCCTTCGTACAAATCCGTTTATGCTCCCATCACTTAAAGCTGGAGCTAACAAGGTTTACATCAATAATAGTTCAAAATCATATATTGAGCTGCCTCTTATCAACTTTGTTATTGGCATCAAACAAGTTTCAACAGAAATACCCGAAAGATTCAATCTTTTGCAGAATTATCCTAATCCATTTAACCCAAGGACAAAGATTAAATTCTCGGTCCCTGCAACCGGTAAAAATAATTTCGTAAAAATTGTTGTGTATGATGTTACAGGCAGGCTGATAACAACACTTGTTGATGAAAACTTCGCGCCGGGAAGTTATGAAGTTGATTTTAACGGTGATAATTATTCGTCAGGAGTTTATTTTTACAGAATGATAACAAATGATTATTCGGAAGTAAAGAAGATGGTGCTGGTTAAATAATTTTTTTGGTTGTGCTGTCGGGTCTTACGACCCGACAGATGAATTACAATATTTTTTAAAACCTCACACTCACGGCACAATAATAATTACCCTGCTCAAATATCTTATCGCTCCCTCTATTAATAATATCCTTCAATAGACTGTTTATCACAACATTTTTCAGAACAAAGCCAGCAATAGCCTTTAACATTTTGCTCATTGGTAAAAGGAACTTCACCGAGTTATCTATTGCCAAAATTACTGCGCTTTGAATTGCCATTAACTTAAAATGTTCTTTTACGGCTTTTATGGGAATGAAATAACTTAAATTATGCACTGCATATATGCTTATAAAATCAAACGGCTTAATATACATATCCGGTGTAAAGTTAACAATTGCATAGCGGTCCCAGAATCCTCCAAACCTGATATTCTGCCTGAAGGATGAAACAATATTAAAAGTACTTTCTTCCTTTAATTTACGGTTAGTCTGCATGATGTCAAATGAATACCTGTACAATTCAATGCTTTGAATTCTTTCAGTTTCACTACATTTGGAAATATTATTTTTCTGTTTAAGTTCTTCCTGTAAGAGGAATTTTGAATCGTAATTATTTACTCCCGTTTCATTAACAGGTTCAA
>JANPBV010000224.1:0-3683 GCA_031430615.1 Ignavibacteria bacterium
AGATACAGGCTGGGTATGTGATGATGATGTGACTTTTGGTGTAGGCTTACTTAAAACCACCAACGGCGGAGTAAGCTGGACACAACAATTAAATAATACATACAGACCAATTAAGCTCTTTTTCATAAATAAAGATACAGGCTGGGTAGGGACAAGCGATGCAAGCGGCAGATTATTCAGAACAATTGATGGAGGAGTGAATTGGAGTTTACAATATACCATTAATGGACTTTTTGAAACAATACATTTTATTAATGGAAATAACGGGTGGATAAGAGCTGGAGCAACTAACGGAATCCAATATACAACAAATGGAGGTTTTAACTGGATAGATGCGCAAGGGGATATAATAGGCGGCTATGATACGAAATTTATAAATGACTCAGTAGGTTATTCAGGTACTTTTTCCTCGTTTAAGATACTGAAGTCAACCAATGGGGGCAAAACATGGGGCTACCAGGTCACTCCTATTCTAAGCGGAAGACATGCAGCAGTATTAAGAAACGATACTTTAAATGCCTGGGCCGGTCAGATCATGCATACTACTGATGGTGGGGGAAGTATCATATTGGGTTTAAGTCAAATTGGAACTGAAATTCCATCAGACTATAAACTATTCCAAAATTACCCAAACCCTTTTAATCCTGTAACAAATATTAAGTACAGCGTGAAACGTGAAACGTCAAACGTGAAACTGATTGTATATGATGTAACAGGTAAACTTATTGCTGAACTTGTAAATCAACAACAACAGGCGGGTACTTATAAGGTTGACTGGAATTCAAACAATCTGCCGAGCGGCGTGTATTTTTATTCATTAATAATAGATGGAATAACAGTTGATACTAAAAAGATGGCGTTAATCAAATAACAAATATCCTGCCTTCGCCAGGGCTCTGGCAGACAGGCAAATAATAAATATCGAAAAAGAGAAGTCAAAAGTATTAAATATTAATTAAAACAAAACGATCATAAAAATGCTTTACCTAATTAACTGAAGTCTTAAACCCTAAAAATTAAAAAGCTATGAAAACTCTACAAAAGGTTATAGTTATGCTTGCTTTACCGTTATTATATTTTTTAGTAACAGCAGCTTTTAAAAGTCCCGAGATATTTAAAAGCCCTGAGATATTTAAAAGTGCTGATGTTACAAATGTTGTTAATACAAATGCTTCTAATCCACCTGTTATAGTACAGGAACCTAAGGATTTCAGGCATTATATTCTGAACTTCGGCTACAGGAACACTCCAACAGCTTGGGAGATACAGAATAACTGGAGTTATTTCCATGACAGCCTCTCCTATAACGCAGTCCACATGTATGATTTTGAAAGCTCAAGAACAGGAGTTTTTGATAACCCCTTAACTGCTTCACAGATTGACACAGTAAACGGGCTTATAAATAATGCAATATCAAATGGGTTAGCGCCTTCACTCCAGAGATCAAAAATAGCCAAGATATGCACTTATGGACAGAGTATTTTGTTTGAAGCTGAAGGGCTTAATGACGGTTATTCGTTTGACTACCAAATTACAACACCAATAAATGATAACGGCAGAACAGTAGTTCGCGCATGTAATACCTGCGGTGAGGATTCACCCCCTGCCGGATACCTGTGTAAGGATATATCAGAAAATATACAGCCCTGCGCGATATATACTTACCCGTGGGACCCAACACAGAACTTTCACCTGAAGCCTGAAATGAGGATAGATTCCGCAATAGTTGATAGCCATCCTGACTGGCCGGTTGTGGCGGTTGTATCGGTAAACTTCAGCGGGCAGAGAATTGATTCAACTGTTATTAAAGCCAGAAATTTCGCTAATAAAAATTTAACAACAGGTGAGTATATATATAATGGTTCTTATAAAAATGCTTTTGAATTTATAGAAGAACCATCAGGAACAGATCTGGAAATTTCCGGCAGCCGGACAAGCTCAGATGGCTTGATATTTGGTTTTGACCCGAAGGAAAGCAACCAGCAGGAAAGCGATATTAATTTTAAGATATACTGGTTCGGACAAGTTGATGTATGGTTCGATAAATTAACAGTGCAGAATGATATAGGAAATAGGTTATTCTCGACTTCTGGTCCAAATTACGATTCATTTCTAGATGATGAACTCTCTCATTTTGCAGACCGTATGGACGTGTTCTTTGTCGATGAATGTATTTATGCCAACCTGCCGTGCATAAAGTATGTGCAGGATTACATAAGAGCATATAACCAGCAGAACAGCACAAATACAAAATTAAGCTATGCAACCTCAAACTGGCTGAACCGCTATTATACAAAGAACCAAAATAACACTTTTAAGCTTTATCTTGATAAGACACTTCCGCAGATATTCCAGCTTGATGCGCATTGTTTTACATTTGATGATGCAAATAACCCGGGTTACATACCTGCAGATGTTTTTGATCCCTCTAAGGTTGATGATTACGTGCCTGATGACTGGAAAACGCAGGATAAAAATGTTTATAATAACTACCTGCAAAACGCGCTTGGCAATAAGAACGAAGTAGGCTACCCGCCTGATACAGGTTCGCTTATCTACCAGATAAACCAGAGCCGGACACAGCTTGCGGCAAATTCTCCTGCATCAAGGTTTACAATACAGCCCCAGATACAGGGCTGGCTGTGGGCAAACGGAATTACAAATAAGTTCAGGTGGGGCAATCGTGAGCCATTAAATCAGGAAATTTCTGCCGAAGCGTGGATAGCGCTTGCTTACGGCGCTGATAACCTGAACTGGTTCTGGTTCCCTAGTTATGGTTTAGGCATAGGACCTCCTCCTGCAGAAGATGTATCAAAGATCATGCCTGGTAATAACATTTCTATTCCAGGTGATACTCTCATATGCAGCTATGGCATATTTACAACTCCAACCCAGCCACGTACCCAAAACCTATACGGGCAGAATAAGTACGAATATCTTAAACAGATGAACGCTCAAATTCTTGCATTAAAACCAACACTTGATGCAATAGAATGGAACTCTGCATACAGTGTACACAATGAAGGAGCTGACCACAATTATATTACAGATATTAAAAGTATTGACCCTCATAGAAGCGGAATGAACGGTGAGTGTTACTTTGATGGTTTAGCATGGGAAGACTGTCCATATGATCGCTATTGGGAAATGGGATTTTATAACACTATTGGCACAACAAAATATTTTGTAATGGTTAACCGCAGATGTATTCCTGAGAGTGTAAACCAGAGTCATGATTATGATGGTGATGACAGGGTACTAAAAATTAATTTTGATGAAAGTGACTTTCCTATTTTTACAAACTGGAAGATTACAGAAGTTGGTAATTCCTCAGTTGGGAACGAAGTTGTGTTCAGTAAAAATTATAGCGGATATGTTGATCTTGGCTCAACAAATGGAGGTATGGGCTGGTTCAAACCAGGTGAAGGCAAGTTATTTAAGATTGAACCTGTTCCTGTTAAAGGCGGCATCTTAGTCGCAGATGAAGTAATTAGCGGAGAGTCTTTTACCTGCGAAGCGCCTGTTTATAATAACGGTCATAACATCACGATCGGCGCAAATACAACAATACACTTTAATGACAGCTCAAAGTTCGTGATGGATGGCGGTGTGTTTACTGTGGGTGACCAGAATACATCAGGTTCGCAAAGTATTACAAGTGACGCGGTAACAGGTAATACCTG
>JANPBV010000225.1:0-8608 GCA_031430615.1 Ignavibacteria bacterium
TTTTAAGCGGACATACACACGGCGGACAGGTCGTCCCTGTGAAATTCGGAAACTTCAATCTGTCATATGCCGCAACTGTCAGCAAATACATTGAAGGTTTATATAAAATAGGTAAATCAAACATGTATGTTTCCCGCGGCATTGGCTCTGTTGGGCTCCCCATACGCATCAACTGCCCACCCGAGATTACAAAAATTACATTGGTTTAGAAATCTAGATTTGTCATTCCCTCGCTACGCCTGCCTTTGGCATGGAAGGCGGGAATCCATTCTTTGATTAATATTACTATGGCATTCCCAAACTGGAGTTTGGGAATGAGAATCTGTGCTTTAAAAAAATACCTGGTAGCACATGCATTTAGAAGAGCACCGCGTGACTTACAAGTGTATCAATACTTGAATTCAGAATTATTATGCACAGATAGGAATATCTGTGCTACTATTAATCATATTTTAGGTAGGGTTTCCACTATCTTTTTTTCGTATTTTTGCAATAATCAATTAAACAGCTCCCCTCCTTTTTTAAGGAGGGGAAGAAATCTGTTTCCGAAGGAAATAGATTGAGGGGCGGTTTCTTGCCTTACTGAACGAAGTTAAGGAAGGTGGTTTCATTAAATCAAATTCTGTATTTAATATTTTTAAGTTGTTAAATATTTTATTTTTTATCCTTGTCATCCCGGCATGCATACTCTCTCAGCCCTCAGCACGCATTACATATAATTTTTCCTCAAACGGCTCGCCTAACGGAACTCCGCCGCTCGTTCTTGATGCGACTGATAAAATTGCAATATACATAACCGCCTCGGGTGAAGAGTTTTACCTGGATTACTCAAACAATACCACATATCAAACTACATTACTTAAATCAGGCAAGCGCATTGTTAACTCGCAGCCTATTGATAGCTATACAAAACCTGAACTGTTGCCTGATACTATGACCATTCTGGGTTACCTTTGCAATAAAGCGCATGTTGTTATCCGATCAAACCATATTGATATCTGGTACACAACCAAAACAAAAGTAAAGGGCACACCTTCTGTCAATATCGGTCCGGCTTTAGGACTTGTTCTCAAAATAATCCGCAACGGTAACTTTGAAATTTCCGCAGGCAGTATCGAGCCTGTTTCTTTTGAACCAAGCTACAATTACCTTAATGGTGAATTTGTAGAGCTGCCGTTATATAAAGAAATGGTTACTTCGCAAAACTATACAACTATTCCAATATTCCAAAATGAAAAAATAAACTATGGAGATACAATAATAAACCTCTTCACAAGTGAACCGGGTATAACCTATCGCTTTTCTGAAGGAACAGTTTTGTTCAAAAAAGTTCATCTGCCTCTGGATATGGGAATGCATACTGTGATTGCAGAGCTTACCGAAAAGTCTACCGGTGACGCTTATGACAGAACAGGTTCATGCTTTATTATTCCCTCTGGAATTAGTGATACTTCCATCACATTCATTGATGCATTCATAAACGGAATAAAAACATTGCCTCAGTATCCTTCAAATGATTCTAAGCAGTATAATGGATTTACGCTTACCGATAAATACACACCTCCAATAGAAATTATGCGCTTCATCACTCCATTTGGTATAGGTCACTACAACAGCCAGGTTCAGGTATACGGTGTTAAATGGGAAGATTCCGTTACCTATAAACAGGATATAACAAATTTGCTTCCCGCATTAAATGGTGATGTATGGTTCGGAGTTTTTATTGGCTGCTATGATAATGGAGGGCATAATGTAAGTCTTAGATTAAAATATTTCCCTGATGATGTACCGATGGAGCCTGTTGCGGTTAAACCGGCATGGATAAAACCGATTATCTTCACAACCAATATAATGGAAGCAAGCCGGCAGGAATATGCAACAATTTTCGGTACCGATACGTTAAAGGTAACAGTAGATATACCCGAAGGATTAAGTTCTCTTACTTTACGATACATTAGCACCGGGCATGGCGGATGGGAAAATGGCGATGAGTTCAATAAAAAACTGAATCAGATATTTTTAGATGGTAAAAAAGTTTATAGTTTTATCCCATGGCGTGATGATTGCGGGATGTACCGCAGGTATAATCCCGCTTCAGGTAATTTTCCAAATGGCATGTCATCCAGCGACTTCAGCCGCTCAGGCTGGTGTCCCGGTTCAACATCAATTCCTGTTGATATTCCCATAACAGGATTAAAACCCGGAAGACATACATTTTCAGTTTATATTCCAATGGGCAAGCCGGAAGGCACAAGCCAAAGCGCATGGAATGTTTCAGCAGTATTGATAGGCTTATTCTGAGCGCAAGCGCTACGCCTTACAACCGCGGAGTGGGAGGAAGGAAGAATCTATACATTTGCATGTTTATAACCAAAACATTGAAAAAGAAAAATTTATATTATGATTTTATATTAAAACGGCCTATGAAAAACGGCGTTAAAAAACTTGAGAACGCATAAAATAACTGCAAAAAATCTGTCTGACCCGCCTTAGGCGGGGAGTTATTTTTTGCAACTACTGCGTTCGAAAAGTTCTAGCTGTTTTTCATAGGCCTTGATTTTTTTGGTACTTTTTGCATCAAGGCAAAAAGTACATATTAAATTAATTACTGCAAATGTATTCTTTAAAAAATTCAATTTGAATAGCATCTATCTTTTTATAATATTTTTCTTAATTACTTTCCTTCCCGGGACACTCTTCGCCCAACACAGGCAGATTGAGTACAGCGTTCATTCCGATACTATACCTCAAAGTAATATTTCGCTTGCAAAAATTGATTCTATATACACATTCATATACTCTCACAACTGGCTCATAGATTTTGATGACTGCAATATCTGTAAATCACGCGCGCATATTATCAGCCGTTTGATAGAAAAGAATTTCCCTGAAATAACAGTATCAAAGGCATGGCTTATTGCAGATAGCAAAAGAAGTACACAAAAGGAAATATACCGCTATAAACCCGCTGTTTACCTTTCTTTCCCGGGCAAATGTTCAAACTGGTCATATCATGTTGCGCCGATAATTATCACTGATGCCGATACATTTGTGATAGACCCCGCAACGCAAACTAAAGCGGTAAAATTAAATAAGTGGGCAGGTAATGTAATTCCCTCAGGCGGAAAAGGTTTTATTGTGATAAAAGACAAGAGGTTCTATATATACCCTGAAATTGGTGATGATTTTTTTGATGATGATATGCGCATATGGAATGAAAACGACCGCTCTATAACTGACGATAAGTACCTGCGCTCAATTGATGAGACCCTGCGGGCTAAGCACGGCTTCTATGAACCATGGAAGTTTAAATATTACGTTTCAAAATTAATGGAGCTACTGGAGTGATACCCCACTCCCAGGGAAGAGCATTTAAATAGTCCCCCTTGTTTTTAAAAGAGGAGAGTGTTTGTTTATATTCAAGCTTTTACCAACGGCCTATGAAAAACAGCGAAAAAAAACTTGAGAACGCTTAAAATAGATGCAAAAAATCTGTTTGACCCGCCTTTGGCGGGGAGTTATTTTTTGCATCTGGTGCGTTCGAAAAGTTTTAGCTGTTTTTCGTCAGCCTTGACCTTTTTGGTTCTTTTTGTGTCAAGACAAAAAGAACAAATAAATTATTTAAAAAGAAAAAGTATATAAATTTTTTTAATTCTAAAAAAACTATTTATTTGATAATTACAAGCCCGCTTTTTTCATCACACAACAACATCATCCACGGCATATCAACAAAAGCAGGAGGAAAACCGCCGTATTATAACAATATGAGTAAACATGTTGGCGATAACGTTGATAACGTTATGCAAAACCGTGGGCATTTCTTTGGCTCTCTTGGCATTGCAGAATCAACCCTTGTTCACGCAACCCAAATTCACAGTGATGGTATTACAATTGTCGGTAAACCCGGCTTGTATCTCAAAACCGATGCGCTGATAACATCTCAAAAAGGATTGCATCTTGTTATATCAGTGGCGGATTGCATGCCTGTGATGATATATGATGCTAAAAATAATATCATAGCAAATATACACTCCGGCTGGCGCGGCGCTCAAAAAAATATTGTAAAAAAAACTATTGATGTAATGAAAAAGGAGTTTGGGTGTGTTACAAAAAATTTGCTGGTATTTACGGGACCCGCTATAAGCAAAAGGAATTTTGAAGTTGATAAAGATGTTGCTGATATGTTTAATAAAAAGTACGTTGAACTAAAACCAGATACCACAGAAAAGTATTTAGTTGATACAGGCGAAATGGTTTATGATAACCTTATAGCTTCGGGTATCCCTGGAGAAAATATTGAGCGTTGCCTGCTTTGCACATACGATGAAACCGAATCCCTGCATTCCTACCGTCGTGACCGCTCACAATCCGGACGCATGTTCGCAGTAATTGGCATGAAATAAAACAAATTACTACCTCAGAGAACGCAGAGAAAACTGCACGGAGATGAGGGATAAAAAAATGCAGAGCCTTTATAGGACTCTGCACTCTATTCACACAACTCTATACACTTTGAGCCGAAGGCGACATCCCGCTTTGCGGGACATTACTCGCTACGGCCTCACTTCAACATAATACATATCGTTGCCTTTTGAAGCAATAAATGTCATAACACCCTCTGGTGTTACCACAACATCAGTGTATGCTGAATATGTATCGCCAAGCTTTTTGTTATTTACATATAATGTGTAATCATAAATATATTGATCCTTAACTTTTGAATTACCTGCAAAGTAACAAAGCTTGTTATTAACGTATCTTAGCTCGCTTATGTTATCAAACGTCTTGCTTTCACCCTTGTTGGTGTATATGGTATATTTATATAAGTAGTTTGTCATATCAATAATTTCTCCGGCCATATAAGCATAGTTGCCTTTGTTATCAGTAAGTATCATTTGATTGGTCTTCCAGTCAGCAGTATTAACCGTATTATAGGGTCCGTAATTTTCATCGCCTATAACAACATAGCTCTTATCCGGAATTTTCTTATCATAATTGCCGTACTTAACACCGACATAAGCTGTATTCCCGTTTGAAATGAACCTTGCTTCGCTTATGTAATCATACTTATCAGAGATAACCTCACCGTTTTGCACAACAAAATATTTATTGTTCTTATCTGATGCTGTGAATAGTACCTGCGCGCCTGAGCCGAATACCGGAGTATTTACTGATGAAAATTCCTTACTTTTTTTACCGTCAATAACCAGGTAACTTTTATAAACTATTTCTCCGTTTGCCGAAGTGGTTTGCTCAGAAAGAATATATGAAAGTTTGCCTGAAGGCGTGTACATATAATTATAAATACTGCCTGTAGCGGTTGCAATTGCATCGTCTCCGCTCATCAAAGTTGAGCGGTAAGTATATAAACCCGTTGAATCCTGTCCGACATACAGCGGGTTGCCGCTCTTATCAAATTCCAGTGGTCCGTAAACCCAGTCAAAACTCTTAAATTCCTGGCTGCCCTTAACAATAAAAGTATTACCCCTTTCATCATAGAACCTGCCCTTTGATCTTGCAATATAGCAAGGCTCATCCTGTGAGTTGAATTTCAAGTCATACCAGGTAATATCGCTGTAATGTTTCTGCTCCTTATCGCCAATAACTAAAAATGATTCATCTCCTGCTCTTGCAATGTAATACATCAACCCTGCTTTTGTAAATCCAACATATCCAACAGGCTCGCCTTCGGAGTAACCGCCATCAGGTGTGTATGCAAGTCTTATTTCGTCATATGCTTTGCTTTTAAAAATCGCGCCCGTTTTTGTTTCATAGGTAACAAGGTAATGCTTCCCAGACTCCTGCGCGGCGAAATAAAGTATATTATCTTTCATCACCCATCCATCGGCAACAAAATCGAACACTGCAATCGGTTCATTGTTCTTTAATACAGAATACCTGAAAACAGTATCCGAAACGTTTTCGCTGCCAATCATGTATGAATTCCCGTCTGCATCAAAGAGCGCATTATATGACATTGCGTAATTAAACGGCTTTGATGTGCCTTTAGGTGTAATAATTGTATATCTGGATGCTGTTGTATCATACGCCATGTAGACCCATCCGCCGGTTGCCGCGTTATATTTAAGTGAGTATGCGTCAACTAAACTGTTCCCTATTGTAATACCTGTAATAAGCTTTTGGTTAACAGTTTGACTGTTATTCCCTGTGGATATAAACAGGCAAAATAAAGCTAAAAACAACAATATTGTACTTCTTTTCATATATTTTCGTGAAATTTAATTTTTTTGTTATACAAAGATAATTAAACAATTCACAACTCCCAATTTCTTTTCCCTCTTTTGGATGGAAAAATTCAGGCATTTGTTTTGAACTGCATAATATAGTAAAGTTATTTCCAAAAGCAGGATTGCCCCGCAAATAAAATACACGGCATAAAAAAAGCGGCTAATCTGTATTAACCGCTTTTGCTATACTTCTTTGATGCTACCTGAAACATTCACTCATGTTACTTTTTCAGCATCTTTACATAACCCGCTGCAATTACATCCCCGCTGATAGTTAAGGCGCTTATCTTGTACTTGCCGGCTTCGGGGAAAAATATATCCGAAAAAAATATGTAATCCCACTCTGCCTCAACATCAAACGGCTCTTTGGAAATTTTATCTCTAACACCCGCAACATCCTTTTCCAACAGAATAAATACTTCAACTGCTCCTACAGGTTTTAATGTGCGAAGCATAACCGTTATCATGCCGCCTTTTTCAGGAATATGAAATTCAGTACTGTTGCCTATCTCAGCGCCATCTTTATACTCTCTGCAAAAATACAGCGTATCGTTGCGCTGGCCCTGAGCAAATACTGTGCCTGTGGTGATAAATACCGCGACAAGTGACAGAAAAAAAAGTGACGGCTTAAAATTAATTTTCATTTTTGTTTTAATATTTCTTAAAAATTCACGGTTAACTGATGAAACATAGCGGTTTATTCAAAATATATCAAGCCCATGCCTTTATCTAAATAATCTGATGAATCTGACGAATTTGATATTTATTAATGAACCTACATATGCCTGGATGTCCAGTTATAGACTGCTTTTCTTGCTTCATCATCCGGAGCTTCCATCTCTTTGCTCAGCCCCTGGTACTTGCCTGATTGAACCGTTACGGCAAAAACTATATCTTCACGCTTTACTTTCGGTGCAAAATGCTGTACAATATCAACTATGAACTCAAAATCTACCCCGGGTCTCGTGCCTGTGGATTCAAATCCGTTTATCATTTTGCCCAGTTCAGAAAGATCTTTTACATTATGAGTTTTCCCCTGTGCAAATAATCGTACCTGCTCGTTGCATAAATGCTTTAGATTCATCTTTGAAACTTCATTTACATCACCGCCTCTGCCTGCTGCGGAGTTTGCAACATATCGCTGAATATCTTTTACCGCGTCATACCCAAGCCTGATGCCATAACCATTAACAGCGATCGTAATAAAACTTCTCGGCTCCATCTTATCTATACTCATTACCTTTTCAAGGAAAAGCTTCATATCTTCGCCATGCGGTGATTCATATTCAATAAAATCGCTGCCACAATTAACCGGATTCATAATCTTATCTTCAGGGATAGCATTCTTATCTTTTTTAATCGAATCCCGTATTTTATCAATTCTATCCCAGCTGTAACTCTCACCGGTCTCTTTTTCCATTTCGGCCCGTATCTCTTCAATCGGGGTTTGCTTAAAGAGCTTGCCTGAAACAATTTCTTTTTCTTTTTCAGTGATATCACGAATAGGGGGGTTATACTGCGGTCTTTTATAATATCCCGGCTGCTCTTTTTTCATTTCCCTGTAAACCGTAGCCTTGCTGATCTTATGACGCTTCATGATGTCTTCCTTCATTTTATTGAATTCCGTTTTATCCTTCTTCATGTGCAGCGTTTTTAATTCCGTGATATCTGCATTTAACTGCTTGTTAAATTTTCTCATTTTACCCATCCTGAGCGAAGGATCCATACTTTTTATGGTATCCTGTTAATTTATAAATAACAAAATCAAAACCCAAAACAGCCACAAAGACTCTAAACTTTCAAAAAGCGCCATGCCTTAATCCCCTGCCGCAGGCATGGGGAGGAAGGTTTTGTTTTCAGTAATCATAATATCCCTCATTACACTCAGAATATTATCAAAATCCATACCTAACTCTATTAACAGAGTTATAAATAACGCTGAATAAAGCTCATTCTGACCCGCCCGCAACGCATACTTCAGCATAACGCAGCCACAAAACTGTAAATCATTAATTTTTTCCATAATTTTTATTGGATTAAGTTTATAAGTGATTGTTATTTGTTTTGTACAATAAGTTGTTTTCTTTTTTTGATTCCATTTCACTATTTCAGAATTTCACTATTTCATTATTTGCTTCACCCTAAAACAAATATAACCAATGCTTATAGCATATGTGTATCATTCAATGATACTTTTTTTTGTTGACTTTCTGATCCGACTGTAAGGCAGGAAGAAATCAGCACCTTACCAGAGTGAAACGCCACGCCTTAAAACGCGCTATGTCTTAATCCACGCAAGTGGAGGAAGATAACGGGAGGAAGGAGAAGGGCATATACCCAAACTTTTTTCATAAATGCTT
>JANPBV010000226.1:0-4852 GCA_031430615.1 Ignavibacteria bacterium
GGGACGGGTCCCTGGTCAACTGTTTTTAATTTCACAACTATACTTGGCATGCCCGCAGCGCCTGCGCTACTTTCACCTCCAAATTTTGCAACAGGTGTTAGTTTAACCCCACTGCTTGATTGGATTGATGATATTTCAGCCACAAATTACCAGGTACAGCTCTCAGGTGACTCAGCTTTTGGGACAACACTATTTGATACAAATGGATTTACTGTTTCGCAGGTAAATGTGCACAACGGTCTCTTGACAAATGTTACTACATATTTCTGGCGTGTAAGGACAACAAATCCAATTGGCACGGGACCTTTTTCTCAGCCATTCAGGTTTACAACACTACTTTCACCACCTGCGGCTCCGAGTTTAGTAAGCCCACCAAATAATGCGATAGATGTATCAACAACACCAACACTTGATTGGGATAGTGTTCAGTACGCTGCGTCATTCAGGGTGCAGCTTTCAACTGATTCAACTTTTTCAGGCACTCCGTTAATAAATGCAGGCGGACTTACATTTTCGCATTATAATGTACCGGGCGGAACACTTAGCAATAACACTGTTTATTTCTGGAGAGTTAATGCTTCTAATACTGCAGGTACAGGACAGTATTCAGCCATATGGAAATTCCGTACAGTAATTACTCCTCCGGTAGCTGCGCCTACATTGCTTGCTCCCCCAAACGGCGCAGTAAACCAGTCGTTAACATTAACACTCGATTGGAATGATGTTTTTGGCACAACAGGATATAAACTTAATATATCAACCGATTCATTATTTAACTCTACACTATTAGATACAACTATAACAACTTCTATATTCACTGTACCTCCGGGTTTACTTACGGGAAGCTCTAGATACTACTGGCGCGTAAGGGGTTTTAATGTAGGCGGTTTTGGTCCATGGTCAGTTACATGGCGCTTTAATACACTAATTATTGGTATCGAGCCTTTAAGTGAAATTATCCCTGATAAGTTTATGATTTATAATAACTATCCAAACCCGTTTAACCCGGTTACAAATATTAATTTCGATATTCCCGCTATGAATAACAGCACGGGCAATGTTGTATTAACCGTTTTTGATGTAACAGGTAAAGAAATTACAGTTCTGGTAAATAGTGAACTAAGACCCGGCAAGTATAGCGTTTCGTGGAATGCAGTGAATTATTCGAGCGGTCTGTATTTTTACAGGATAACCGCTGGTAACTTCACCGCAATAAGGAAAATGGTTTTAGTGAAGTAAACAGTGTTCAGAAAATTACTTGATAATACCAGAGGAAGCTCCCTTGCAAATAAATTCCGCCAAAGGAGATTTAAATATTTTTATGAATTGATCGGGGGTCTCCCGCATCCGGTAAATATACTTGATGTCGGAGGCACTGAAAATTTCTGGCAGCAAATGGGTATTGCGGGTAATGATAAATTTAAGTTGACAATTCTTAACATTACCGAACCATCAACCCAAGCAAAGGGTAATATGAAATTCATAAAAGGTAATGCCACGGATATGAGTATTTTTCCTGATAAAAGCTTTGATGTTGTATTCTCAAATTCAGTGATAGAGCATATTCCTTCTCCCGCAAGCAGGATGAAAATGGCATTGGAAATTACCCGTGTTGGTAAAAGATATTTTGTGCAGACCCCGAACTATTACTTTCCATTTGAGCCGCATTTTTTGTTCCCATTTTTCCAGTTTTTCCCTAAGAGCTTTAAATTGTTTTTACTTAAGAATTTCAATATGGGATGGTTCAAAAAATGCGTTAGTGATGCAGAGGCATTTGAGTTATTGAAGAATAATCAATTGTTGAAATTAAGTGAGTTTAAAAAATATTTCTCTGATAGTAAAATTATCAAAGAAAGATTTTTGTTTCTTAATAAATCCTTTATAGCGGTAAGTAAGTAGTGTTATGTGGTATCGGGTATGTTACCCGACACGTGTCAGGTGAATAACTAAAGTCATGCCTGACACCACGGTAAAACGGAGACTTTGCGGAAACGTAAAGACTTTGTTTGCAGGATAATTATAATTATAGCGTCAGGTCTGAGGACCTGACACAAGCGGTATACTTCCCTTCCGGGAAAATAATCAATGAAAAATTCTTATTGCTGAATAAATCGTTTATTGCATATAATATACAAGGAAAGAGCAATTAGATTCTTCTATTTGTCATTCCCGACATTTTAATTGGTAGGTTAAATTCGGGTAAATTACAAATAGCAAAAATTTAATTTTCAATTTACGATAAATATCAGTTTCGCAAATGAGATAAGTTATATATACCGTGAAAAGGGAATTTGGCATTTTGGTATCTAACTGAAATTGTGACATTTTAAGAAAAAAAACTTTCCTTTAACTATACATTAAATATGTAGGTTGATATTGTGACTTAAAGTTATAATTAATGTCAATGATAAAAATGTAACTATTATGTGGTATTTTTAAAAAAACCCATAAAAACACTTGAAAATAAAGAGTTTGTTTAGTAAATAGCACGTGGGGTAACAGCAAATTAATACATTTTTATTCTATATTTAAATTTTTGCAAGGCTGCTAAACAGCAAGTGCTTTGCTGTATAATAACGATTTTTATAATTTAATCAATTTAATATATGAAAAAGCTATTCTCTCTTTTTTTCATCGCGTTTATCGCTTTTATATTCATTGCATTCCATACAGAAGCTCCGGTTACCATTAACGATGCACCGGTTATGTCCAACGCAATAAATAGTACGGGTGGAGATGACCCGAATTTTGCTGCGGCAAAAATTAGTTTCCTGAATGCTTACAATAATTACAAGCTAACAATACAAGACCCAACGGTAGCTGTTATACCGCCAGTTGACCCATACGGATTTTTTATGGTTGATAGAAACGGAAATATGACAGGCAAACATGAGGAAAACATGGGTGATTTTATCGCGCCAAATCCTTTTCCACCTTCACCTGATGCTGTAAGCACTTATACATGGTCGCAGCCCGCAGGTACTTATACACCTATAGTCGGCACACTTATTGCTTCAGGTACTATTGCTGATGACGGTAGTACAGCCGGACTGCCAATTGGTTTTACATTTACTTATGACTGTGTTAATTATACAACATTTGGCTGTAACTATAATGGATATATTATGATGGGTTCAGGTGTACCCAGTACAACTAACTATGCAGGGGTTAACGGAATAGATAACAATATAATATCTGCAATGACTGAAGACTTGCAAGGTACTGCAACAGGCAGAATTGAATATTTAACCACAGGTGTTGTTGGTAGCAGAATTCTTACTGTTCAATGGTCAAACTGGCAGTTCTTTTCATTAGATGGCAGTAACTTTCGATTCCAGATAAAACTTTATGAAACAAGCAACAACATAGAGCTTACTTACGGTTCATGCACCAGCTCAGGTGTTTCTCAGTTGACATCGGTTGGAATAAGAGGCGCAAGTGTAGCAGATTTCAATACCCGATCTACAGCAGCCAACTGGTCGGCAACAATTGCAGGTGTAGCAGCCAGTACATGTACATACAATACCGGTATTGTTCCTGCAACAGACTTAACTTTCCGTTGGGTACCAAGCGCAGTTGCGCAGACATTTACATCAACCACAACTAACCAATATCAAAACGGAAACAGTGTTAGCCAAAGTTCACTTAATCAGGCAATTCTACAGATTCCAATTGTAACAGGCGGCGGATGTAACCCGGCAATAACTGTAACCAATTTTAACTTAAATACAACAGGCACTACCAACCCGGCTGCGGATTTAGTAAACGCAAAAATTTATTATACAGGGGCATCAAACGTATTTTCTGCAACAACTTTATTCGGAACCACTGTATCGCCTAACGGCGCATTTTCAGTTGCCGGCTCTCAGCCGCTTGGAGCAGGTACAAACTATTTCTGGTTGACCTATGATATTACAGCCGGAGCTACACTTGGTAATTTGGTAGATGCACAGACTGTATCTATAGATGGCTCAGCCCCTATGGGAAATAGAATACCTACTGTTACAAACCCGGCAGGCTGGAAACAAATTGATAATTACTGCCGCGGAACACAATCAAATGTGAGTCTCCCATTTAATATTTGGACATCTAATGTTACTTTTAATACATTAAACAATACAACAGGTTACGATCCTAATGCAAACTTTCCTTATGTTTATAACTGGTATCAAGCACCTGTTACTAACGTAGAGCAAGGCGGTACATATCCTATTTTCTGTTCAATACCTGCATTTAGCAATTCTACTGCATGGGGTATATGGATTGACTGGAACAATAATAACTCTTTTGCAGATGCAGGTGAATACTATTCAATTGCAGGACTTGTAAGCCCGAATACAACAGGTTCAACAAATATTCTAGTTCCGGTAGCTGCGCCGCTTGGTAACCACAGGATGAGGACAAGAGCAGAGTTTAGCACGCCTCCTCCTGCAGGTAATTCATGTGCAAATACAACTTACGGTGAAACAGAAGATTACACTATTAATGTAGTATCACCAACTCCTATGGCTTATTCATCAAGCACAACTACACAAATTACAGGTAACTTCTTTGCTCCACAGACAAATCTTGGTATAATTGGAGTTCAGGTAGTAACCACAGGTACACTTTCACCTGTTAGCTTAACAAGTCTTACACTTAATACAAACGGTTCAACAAACCCGGCTGCAGATATTACTAATGCTAAGGTTTGGTACACAGGAACAAGCTCAACATTTGCTACAACTACACAGTTTGGCTCAACCTTTAGCGGACCGAGCGGTTCATTTGTTGTTGGAGGTTCGCAGGTTTTAGCGCTTGCTACAAATTATTTCTGGGTAACTTATGATGTACCTCTTACTGCAACAACAGG
>JANPBV010000227.1:0-7098 GCA_031430615.1 Ignavibacteria bacterium
AATTACGGCATTTCAGCTTCGTATTGGACAGGTGCTATATGTTATCTGGGAGCGTTTGCGGCTTTACTTTCATTTAATAAAAGAACTGAATAATAATATACTTTCTCCGGATGACATAAAAAAAGACCTGTTTATATAAACAGGTCTTTTTTTATTAAAATTATTTTTATTTATTTAACAGGAGTTTTAGGCGGTATGAAATCTGAAGGCTTTTTCATCAACTGTGTAGCAAGCGCGCCAAATAACCTGAATAACTGGTTTACACCACTAACCTGGGTTATGAAAGCAGGAGCAGTATTAGGATCTGTACTTACTTCTTTATAAAGATTTATCACTGTTGGCTGCCCGGTAGTTGAAATAGTTACAGTATAAGTCGGTACAGGGAATGTTGTCATTACGGTATCCTTAAAATCATCGGTATTAAGATTAGCAATAATGTTCAGAAACCCTTCTATTACAGAACTTGAAACTGAATCGCTGTTAAGTTTCCATCTATTCGCAGAATCTTTCACAACAGTAAAATCAACTTTGTTGGAATCAGTTGATTTAAAAGATACCTTATTGACTATAAAAGGCTGGATGGAAACTATGAATTTATTGCGGTAATCCTTGGATGGTTTTGTGAAAAGCGCTGCTGTTAAACTTGAAGCCAGCAGTATACGGTTCTCATCTGGTTTTTTAATATATGAATTGTCATTAGCCTGTGTTTTGCCAAGTATGAAAGTGCCTAATAACTTACCTTCCTGGTAAGTTGATATCTTTGAGTTATTAACAGAATCCAGGTATCCATTGAATTTTGCCGGATTTTCTGACGCAACACTTTCCAGTGTAAAGTTCTTCAGGTCCTTCAACATCAGGTTGATATTTGTTGTATCAGCCGGGTAATCCATTGGCTTGGTAAGCTTCCATTGGTTGTTTACTTTTTCAAGTACAACTGTCTCACTGTTTTTTACTATTTCAATCTTATCAATTTTAGATGAATCGGCTACGAACAGTTTTGCGTCTATTTTTTCTGTCGATACTTTTTCTCCGCTTCTGAAAAAGAGAAAATAAACTGCTATTAGAATTGCAAATACTGCCAGTAATATTTTTATTGATTTATTCATAAACTATCTTAATTATATCTTTTCTTTTTTGTTACTAAATAAAATACTTCACTTCTAAAACGTACCTTTGTTATTTATTTCTTGCTGCTTTTTTCTTTCTCCATCTCATCATACCATAAATAAGCACTAATAACGGCGGACCGACAAGCATGCCATATTTCACAATTGATTTTGTGCTGTCCTCAATTGAATTTAGCGGCTTTGGATTAGCGTCTTTTGACCTTATCATTGATAGGCCTGCATCATCACTCATATAATCTATCATATTCGCAAAGAAAAGCAGGTTTTCATCAGGTCCGCGGAATTCATCCTGCGCAAAATCTCCGTTGGATAAAACAATTATCTTTGAATCCGGACTCTCAGGTTTAACACTGGTAGGAACAGGTGAAGAACCCTGTGTTGTATCTGATGGTATTGGTTTTCCGTTATAAAAACTTTTAAACTTACCTTCAAAAATTGCGCCAACACTAAGATCTTTTGATTTGAACATGGTATCAGGAAGCATTGTACCTGATGCCTGTACAATTGCAAATTCATTTGATACACCGGTTTTTGGTGATGTTGTTAACAACGGTAATACTTTTATACCTTTAGTACCGGCTGCATTAAGATCAATATCACTGCTAAACCCAAGAAATACCTGTCCGATAGATGCAAATGAAGGTATATCATGGTTTATATTTACAATTTTTGGATAGTATGGGAACGGTATCTGTGTGTACATCTGTAACGGACCCTGTTGCACAGGAACCTGAACAAATGCGCATTCTTTATCCGTTATAATAGTATTATTCAGTTTAGCGCCGTAGCTCTCAAGCATATCTTCAAGCCCGGTTTGAGTAACCTGAGCTATCTGGAACTGCTGCTGAGAAGAAACGTTTACTCTGCTCATCAGGAAAATTACTTTCCCGCCGTTCATTATATATTGGTCAATTGCAAATTTTAGGTTTTCAGGTACAACCGGAGGTGGCGCTTGCTGCTGCTGTCCCATCTGCTGCTGCTGCTGAGGCGCTTTTGGTGAAAATACTACCAGCGTTTTAACATCAGCCGGTATTGGAACATTTTTTGAAGCATCGATATTAGTAACATTATAGAATTTTGTGAGATATTGGTTAACCTTAGCTATCTTATCAACACCTGGCATTCCGGGTCCTGAAAGAATACCTACTTTCTTTAATTCAGGCTGAGTTAATCTGTTAATAACCCCTGTCAGGTCGTATTCAAGATTTTCTGTGCTCCCAATAAATGGAAGTACTTCCTGTTTACCGCCATAAAGCAATACAACACCCATGTATGCCTTTAATGCTTCAGCCCTGTCATTTTTAACTGACTGTACCTGTACAGGCTGGATCCCGTATTTCTGAGCTTCTTTTTCAAGCTCTTCCTGGTCACTTGGACTTAATATCTCGTATGATATCTTATTATTAGATGCGCTGCGGTAATCATCTAAGAGTTCCTGCAGATATCTTCTGTTGTTATTGTATGGTGCCGGAAGGTTATCGGTAAAATATGCCTTCACAACAAGCTTATCATCAAGTTTTGATACTATAGACTTGCTCGCATCAGAAAGTGTATATATCCTGTTTGGAGTAAGATCCCACCTGAAAAATACTTTCAAAGCAATCACGTTCAATACAACCAGAACACCTGCCAGAAGCAAAACGCTGATAATAGCCTGACGCCTTCTTGATTCAGTCTTCTTTTTTCTTTTTGAAAGTCTTTCATCCTCAGCAATTTCCTCGGATGATTCTTCAATTGAATCTTCTTCTTCCTGTAATTCGTCTTTATTTTCTAATTCTTCAGCCATATATGTATATTAAAATACTTTTAAAATTACTTTTTTAAATTAAAACAGTTTTGCTTCTTACTGATTTACCACTTTCTGCTTTCAAGCGATACTTTTGTTAAGAAGAGAGTGAAGAATATCATTGAAAAATAATATACCAGCACTCTTGAATCAATTACACCTCTTGAAATATTACTTAAATGATAATCAGTGGTTAAATACTCAAAAACTGATACCATTGATGGCGGGAAAACCACAAGCAGCTTGCCTAAGAGGAAAAAGAACAGGCAGATAAGCACAGCGACAATAAACGCTATTATCTGGTTTTCTGTGATAGATGATACAAAAATACCTATACCAATAAAAAATGCGCTCATTAATATATATCCAAGCAAACTGGTTAAGAAAGGCCAGAATGGTATGGGTCCAATCATTTTAATAATTATGAAATAAAATATTGTCGGGGCAAGTGTTATCACTATTAATGTGAGCGCTGAGAGATATTTCCCTAAAATAAGTTCAATATCGGTAATCGGTTTTGTGAGTAACAGCTCAAGTGTTCCCTGTTTCTTTTCTTCTGAAAAGCTGCGCATTGTAATAGCAGGTATAAACACTACAAAAAGGACAAGCTGAATGAAAAAGCTGCCGAAAAACTCGCGCATAGATGCGACATTTATCTGGAAAAAGCTCATCGTGAAGAGAAATCCCGAAATAACCATGAAAACTATCATAACTATATAAGCTACCGGGGAATTAAAATAAGATTTAAGCTCTTTTGAAAAAATGGTTTTTATATTCGTTGTATTCATATTATTACTTTGTTAACTCCCTGAAAATATCTTCTAATGATGTTTGTTTAGTCTGCATCGAAAGTAACGTTGCTTTCTGCTGCATTACTTTATTTGAAATAACTTCACGAAGATCCGCGCCTTTTTCTCCGTATATATTGAAATGGAATGAATCTCCGTTATCTTTCACAAATTCAACTTTGTTTACGCTACGAATTTCCTTAAGCGCTCCAGAAAGAGCGTTCTTATCGCAGTTATTTTTAACTTCAAGTGTAACTAAGCTTTGTCCTTTTGATTTAGCCTGAAGCTCTTCGGGTGTGCCATCAGCAACAATTTTGCCTTTGTTAATGATAATTACCCTGTTACATGTTGCGGTAACTTCTGAAAGAATGTGGGTAGAAAGAACTACTGTTTTTTCTTTTCCAAGTTTTTTGATAAGATTCCTTATCTCGATTATCTGGTTTGGATCCAAACCTGATGTAGGTTCATCCAGTATCAGAACATCGGGATTATTTATCATCGCCTGCGCTAAACCAACACGCTGTTTAAAACCTTTTGATAATGTGCCGATATCTTTTGTGCGAACGCTCTCAAGTCCACAGACTTTAATCATCTCTTCGCGTTTCTTTTTTATTTCTGTCTTCGGAATCCCGTCCAGCGCTGCTATAAAATCAAGATATTCCACTGGATTCATATCATAATACAATGGATTTAACTCCGGAAGGTATCCGAGCCTTTTTCTGACTTCAAGCGATTTATCCTCAACATCGTTTCCGTAAACTTCAACGGTTCCAGAAGTTGGCGGAAGATAGGTTGTAATTATCTTCATTGTTGTGGATTTTCCTGCGCCGTTGGGTCCAAGAAAACCAAGGATCTCTCCTTTTTTTGCTTCAAACGAAATGTTATCAACGGCAAGGTAATCACCGTAGTATTTCGTTAAATTAGTTACTTTTATTGACATAATTATAGATTTTTGAACTTTAATTCACTTAAAAAATTAGATATTCTTATATATTTTTTTTAGCTGGCTCTTTTAGATAAAAGGCTAAAAAGCCAATATTGGTGAAATGATTAATCACAATAATAAAGATTTTCTATGTTTTAAAAAAGGGATAAGTTTGGTATAGAAATAGAAATATGAATAACTCAACTTGTGAAAAAGCCAAAAAAATTCATAAAATTAACTATTCATTTCAATAATATCATTTTTCTTGTTTGAGAATAATCATCAGAATTTAATTGATAGAAATAGACACCAGATGCAAGATTTGTGCCATCAAAATCAACACTATATGTGCCAGGCAACAAGTTATCGAATGAAAAACTCTGCACTTCCTTGCCGGTTATATCATATATATAGATATTAACAGGTACTCTACGAAAATTATCAGGAATTGAAAACTTAATTTTTGTAACGGGGTTAAACGGGTTTGGATAATTCTGGAATAATTTATATTCATTTGGAATATTACTGCTTATTGGCTCAATTCCGATTGGAGTGCCGCCGGTAGTAGTTTTAATAATAATTCCTCCATAACTGACAGCATAACCTGTATTTGCATTTGCAAAATCTATACTTTCTATATAACCTGAATAACATGATTGAAATACGCCCCAGTTAATTCCGCCATTTGTGGATTTGAGGATCTTACCGCCATCACAACTTGCATATATTGTATTACTGTCTGCAATACTCAATTCGTATACAATACCAGTTGAGGGATATTGAACAGTCCAAGAATTTCCCTGATCAGTAGTTTTCCCAACAATTCCATTATATGAATTCATTCCGAAGACATATCCGCATATAAAGCCTGTGTTTTCATTTATAAATTTCACATCATATAATACTTCAACTGAATCTAAATGGGTTTCTATCCAGTTATAACCTCCATTGGTTGTCTTACGGATTTGAGCGTCCGTTATATAACTAGAACCAACCCAGAATCCGGTGTTGTTATTAACAAAGCTTAATCCACCCGCTGCAAAATTATCGAATGCACCCGTTTGAAACCAGTTCTCACCTGAATCTGTTGATTTAACAAAAACTCCATATTTATCTTCAGCATAACCTGTATTTGCTGATGGAAATGAAAGGTCATATATCTGGTAAATATTTTGCATATTAAGATTGATCCAACTCGTTCCGCCATTAGTTGTCTTCTTTATGCTTGAACCGCCATTTCTTGGTCCACCAGCAGCAAAGCCGGTAATAGAGTTAATGAAATATAGAGTATTGTAAAAATCCATTGTTGAATCAACCAATTGAATCCAGTTATTACCTCCATTTACTGTTTTTAGCATCGTTCCATTATCGCATCCTATATAAGCAATATTTTCATCAATTACCTGTACTTTATTCATATATCCATAGTGAACTGAAGAAGTATAATTTGCAAAATTTAAACCATTATTTGTTGATTTTAAAATTTTTCCATAGTCACCAACAGTTGTATAAGTTTCTGTTCCATTAAAATAAAAGTTTCCAGTTGGTAATGTAAGTGAATTCCAGCTTAAGCCGCAGTTTGTTGTTTTGAATGTATTATATTGTGCTGCAACAAAACCGGTATTAGAATTAATAAAATAAAACCTGCCTGAAGAAGAACCTGTATTTGCTACGCTATCCCATGAAGCGGCTCCATTAGTTGTTTTATATATCCAGCCCGAATATGTGTTAATAAAACCGGTTAATCCGTTTATAAAGAATAAACTATTCGCGCTGAATCTTGTATTTGTGTTAATAGAATCCCAGGTAGCTCCTCCATTTGTTGTTTTAAGTAATTTAGTATATAACGCACTGTTAGATCTAGAACCTGCCATGTAACCGGTTGATTCATCAGGGAAGAAAATTGCATTAATTCTTGAACTGCTGTCTGTTTTATTTAGATACCAGTTGATTCCCCCGTTAGTTGTTTTATACAATATTAAAGGTGATGAAGAACTGTAAGTGTTATTTACAATAGAATATCCTGTATTCATATTCACAAAAAATAAATTAGGTGTTATGCCGGTTATAAATTCATTACTGAACCAGCTTGCGCCTCCGTTTGTTGTTTTCTTTAAAAGACTACCTTCAGTAACCAGACAATAATTGTTCTGATCAAATACAAAAGTCTGGTAAACAATATTATAGGCCGGTGTGTTAAAAAGTGTCCAGTTTACACCATTGTTACTTGTTTTCAGTATTGTACTTCCGTTGCCAATAATTATTCCGCTATTCCCCCAAAATTTTACATTACTTAGAGCATTCCCCTGCGGTAACGGATTTTGCCAAAACCAACCCTGCTGGGCGTAAACGTTCAGAATAGTTGTAAATAAAAAGAAAAAGGTTAAAATGCATTTTTTCATACCAAGGTGAAATAAATTATTGACTCCAAAATGCGCCTTGCCAAAGGCAGGCAGGAGTTTCAAAAGTGAT
>JANPBV010000228.1:0-8218 GCA_031430615.1 Ignavibacteria bacterium
TGCCACCCTATTAATAGGCTGTGCCCAAAGGAACCCCGAAGAATCATCAAAACATCTTAAATCCGGTATTGAACTGCAAAATAAAGGCAAACTTGATGATGCCATGAACGAATATAACCAGGCAATAGAGTTTGATAAAAAGAACCAAACAGCTTGGTATCACCGTGGTGTTCTTTTTGTTTCTAAAAACAATTTTCCCAAAGGGATTGAAGACCTCTCGGAAGCAATAAGCATTGCGCCTGATACAGCAAGATTTTATGATGCAAGAGGTTATGTTTACATTACCATGAGTGATTACGGCAAAGCTATGGAAGATTACGAAAAGGCAGTTGAAAAAGATCCAAAGAGCGCAATTTATATCAACAGGCGGGGTTATGTATACGCTTTGTTAAAAGATTACATAACAGCGGTAAAGGATTATTCAAAAGCCATTGAATTAAATCCTAAATACGAAGATGCCTATTCAAACCGCGGCTTTGCGTATTTAAGTCTTAATAAATTTGAAAATGTTGTAAATGATTTTTCAAAGGCAATTGAGCTTAACCCTAAAAGAGCTGTTTATTATAACACACGCGGCTATGCATACGCAAACATGAAAAAATTATTTGAAGCGCTGCCTGATTACGATAAGGCAATTCAGACTGATTCAACCTTTGCTGATGCATATATTAACAGAGGATATATTTTTCTGAATACCGATCAATTCCAGTTTGCGCTCGAGGATTTTGATAAAGCCATCAAGCTTGGCTCAACAGCTGCATTAAATTACAACGCCCGCGGATTTGCTTTTGCAAACCTACGTCAATACCCGCAGGCTATAAATGATTATTCCAAAGCTGTAGAGCTTGATCCAAACCTGACTGATGCTTATGTAAACCGTGGATTTTCTTACTTTAACTCGATGGATAAACCCAATGCTTTAAAAGACTGGCAGATGGCTGTTGGACAGAAACCTGCGCTGGATAGCTCATTAAAGAGCTACATGGAAAAAGCAAAAAAATAAATATTGCTTAGCATCACAGTTTTACCTCCGTTAACGGGCAGCTTTACCGCTGCCCTTTTTTTTGACCCCACCCTAACCCTCCCCAAAGGGGAGGGAACAATATTCCGTTCTATTAATCTGGAAAAGCTCCCCTCCTTTATTAAGGAGGGGAAGAAATCAAACTACCTTAGGTAGTTTGATTGAGGGGTGGTCAAAGTTCCTCTCATAGAGTGATGTACTTTCCTGCCGCTTCAATGTCTCTACAATAATATTTCTTTCAATTATCTCTCCCCTCTCCTATTAGGAGAGGGGCTGGGGGTGAGGTCTTTAATAAGCAAAAAGGACAGCTTTGCGGAGAGCTGTCCTTTTAATTAAGCAGTAAGGATGTAAAAATAATTTTTGAAAAACTTAAAACGGAACTTCTTCATACTCCCTGCTCTGTAAATAAGCATACTCAGGCGCGACAATTTTTGGCTGCGGTTTAATTTCTGTGTGAACTGCCTGATCGCCTTCAAGCTGTGAGCGATCAATTATAAGTAGTGACCTTGCCAGGTTTTCATCAAGGTGAAGTAAAAAGCTCTCAGCCCAGCACTCCAAAGCTTTAGCAAGATTCTTCCTGTGTGCTTCATCCTTTGATGAATAAATCTTTTCCCATGAGCTGTCATCACATTCGCCGCCTTCATAGCTTACAAAGCCTGTGTATATCTCAAAATAATCCTCGCCAATTGTGAATGAGCTGTAATCCAAAGAGCCGCCGGGCAAATGTGTGTTTGCGGAAATATCAATATAGCCCGTTATCTTCTTAAGCGGGAAGCTCTCAAGCGTATAGTATGCCTTTACAAGCGTGTTAAACTTTGATGCAGACACATTATATTTATCTGAGCGCATTATCAGATCTTTGATCAGATTTCTGCAGATATTTGATGCAACTACATCAGTTTGGTTTATTTTAATTGTATTGTTCATTGTTATATGATTTATATTTTAATTTTCAATTTATATTGCTGAAACCCAGATACTGAGAGCCAGGAAAAATACTGTTAGCGCAAGCGTGAAAGCCATTAAGCCGCGCTCTTTATCTTCGCGTCTTTCTTCTCTTAGATCTTCTACAAAATTCTTTAGTGATACCATTTTAAAATTCTCCTTTCTTAATTACACTACAAATATATCCTCTCAGTTCCCTCTATGTGTATCATTGAATGATACTTTTTCAGAAATCTTGTATTTGCTGATTTTTGATGATTTTGCATATTTCTCATTAATAGTCCCCCTTGAAAAGGGGGAAGATATCTTCAAGTTATCATTAATCCACAATTCAACCATTTTTAATTCCTTCATTAAACAGAGATGGGGATTTAAGAAGTATGAAGGCAGCAAATCCCCGACAGGAATTAAGGGGTTAGAATGAAATCGTTAAATCGTACATTTTTAAAATATTTGAAAATTTCCTCCCCCTTTTCAAGGGGGACTATTTATTTTTATGTCAAAAATTAAGCAGTGATTTACCGTAAATTAGCCGTTATTTTACATGCTATGTTAGACTTCAAAATAAAATTCAAGCGTCAGATCGAAATTCTTGGACTATGCCTTGCAAAGAACTATGAAGGCATGACACAAAGTGATTTTGCCGAACTTTTCAAAGTGGAAGAGCTTACTATTAAACGCGATCTTAACGATTTGCGGTCTGCGGGATTAATGATACACTCAGCAAAAGGAAAAGGAGTGATAGTTGATAAAAAACCTTCTTCAGAAAAGATCCGCGAACTTATTAAACAATACTCTGCATTAATTTCATCGGGAAGCTTTGTGGAAAAATCAACTGCCCTGCTTGTTACACGACTTAAGGAAGAAGCTCTTGCTAACATGGTTGTATTGCAAATGTGTATTGATACAAATACAATGGCTGTTATTGATTATGAAAAGGATGCTGATGTATATGAACGTAATCTTGAAATCTCACCACTCCTCATTTTTCAGACAGATAATTACTGGCGTTTGCTTACAATGAATGATGGAAGGATAAAACAATTCTTAATGAATAAAATTCTACATGCAAAAACATCCCCCAGAACATTTAAGCCTGTCTCAAAAGAAAAAATTGATGATGTATTCAAATACTCATTCCGCAGCTGGCTTGGTGAAGATACTTATACAATAAAGCTTTCATTTTCATCCTACTGGGCTGATAGGTTAAAACCCAAGCAATTACTGGATTCTGAAACATTTACCCAACTTGCTGATGGCTCAATTGAATACACCGCAACCGTGAACTCACTCGATGAAATTGCGGGGTGGATTGTCACGCGCGGCGAAGGTGTAAAGGTAATATCCCCGCCTGAACTGAAAACCCGTGTTATTGAACTTGCCGAAGGTGTTTTGAAAAATTATAAATGATTTTAATTAATGAAAAGAACCACGCTTCATAAAATTCTGACCGTACTCATCTCGCTTGTATGGCTTGTAAATGGACTGTTTGCAAAAGCACTGGGATTAGTACCCCGCCACCAGCAAATTGTAGCTAGGATACTCGGCGAGAATTATGCTTTCATAGCCACCAAAGCAATTGGTACATTTGAAATTTTAATGTTCATATGGGTAATCAGCAGAGCTAAATCCCGCTTATGCGCAGTAACACAGATATCAATTGTTGCGGTTATGAATACTTTGGAATACTATATAGCCCCCGACCTGCTTTTATTCGGTAAGCTGAATTCCGTAATTGCGGTATTCTTTATATGCACAGTTTATTACAATGAATTTATCCTGAATCGACGTATCATAGAAAATAAATTATATTAATGCTCGGCTTAAAAGACCATCCGTTTAACGTTGAAACATTTTTCGAGAACTCGCTTGTTCTCACGTATGCCGTACCCAAAAGCGAACTCAACTCATACATTCCCCCCTGTTTAGAGCTTGATACATTTAACGATAAATGGGCTTTCATAGCCGTTGCACTGGTTAAGACAAGGAAACTACGTCCAAAAGGTTTCCCTGAATTTACAGGCAACGATTTCATCCTGATAGGTTACCGTGTGTTTGTAACTTATACAAATACCAAAGGTAAAAAGATGCGGGGGCTGTATATCCTAAAATCACAGACCAATAAAAAGAAAATGGAATTCTGGGGAAACATTTTCACTCATTACAATTACACAACAACAGATATAAAGTTTTCGAGGGATAGGAATATGGTTTTTGTCACCTCAGATAAATCCGGGTTGAATATTACGGTTAAGACTGGTGATGATAACATTAGCCTGCCAATTAACACTCCATTTAGCAATTGGGTAGAGGCACGCCGTTATGCGGGTCCCCTGCCATTTACATTTACATACAATGAAAAGACTAAGGAAGTTCTTATAATCGAAGGCGTTCGTCAGAACTGGACGCCAAAACCCGTTGAAGTCATAAACGATAATATTGGTTTTATTAAGGAAAAGAATTTTAAAGGGATAATCCTTGCAAACGCATTTATGATTGAAAATGTGCCCTATTACTGGAAAAAAGGCAGGAAAGAAGTGTGGAAGGGATGAAGAGAAAACAATTACAGGGAGTTTCAAATATAATCCGCTTCAACTGGCAATATTATGTAACGGCACTCGCTTCTATTGTCATTATAATTTTCATAAATAGATTTTTGCCTGCAAAATTATCATTAATTGTAAATATCTTCTTGATACTTGTTGTTTTAAGTATTTTTGTTTCGCTCGCTGTCTCATATTACATATATGACTATTCCGATATTTATTCATTAAAATTTATAGATCCATTAAATATCACAAGTGATAAAAAGCTAGTGAACATAAACGCAGGCTTTGATGAAATAAGTCACATTCTAAAACATAAATATCCTGATTCTGAATTAACTGTGTTAGATTTCTATGATCCCAAAAAACATACAGAAGTCTCAATAGAAAGGGCGCGCAAGGCTTACCCGCCTTATCCGGGCACGGTTACGATTGAAACTAATGATGTTCTATTGAAAGAAAATTCAGCTGACAATATTTTCCTTATACTCGCAGCGCACGAAATTAGGAGTAATGATGAAAGAGTTCAGTTTTTTAAGCAGCTTGGTAATTCATTAACCCCCGGGGGCAGAATAATTGTCCTTGAGCATCAGCGTGATTTGTTCAATTTTATAGCGTATAATTTCGGTTTCTTTCACTTTTTATCAGGTGCAGCATGGCAATATACATTTAAAAATTCGGGTCTTACAGTTGAAACAACCACAAAACTAACACCATATCTGAAAATTTTTATATTAAAGAAAAATGGAACTTCATCTTAAGATAATTGGGGTAATACTTATAATTCTGGCAATTATACACGCATCTTTCCCAAAACAATTCAGCTGGAAAGGTGAGCTTAGCTCTTTAAGCCTCATCAACAGGCAAATGATGTATGTTCACACATTTTTTATAGCCTTTACAGTGTTTTTAATGGGTATCTTCTGCCTGTATTCATCCAACGATATTATTAACACACCGCTTGGCAGGCAAATCGCATTCGGCTTTTTTGTATTTTGGGGTTTAAGGTTCATATTTCAGTTCTTTGTTTACTCCTCAAAACTATGGAAGGGCAAGCGTTTTGAAACTGCAATGCACATTATATTTTCTATTACGTGGATATATTTAACTGTGATATTTTTCATGATAGCGTTTTCAGTTTAGTAAATTATTTTTTTGATTTTCTTTGCGATCTTGGCAGTTAAAGCTTTTGCTTTTCTTTGTGACTTTGTGTTTTAGTGGCAATCTTTTGTTCTAAACCTTCACCATATCAATAAACACTTCCCACCCTTCTCTTGGCTTAATGGAATTCTTTGCTATTTCAAATTTTCTGATATCAAACTCTCCTTCAAAATACCTGCGGTATTCTTCTTTTGTATCTATATATGGCGGTCCGCCGGGTGATGGTTCATCTTTAAATATCAATAGACCCGTTAAGTGTCCACCCGGCTTTAATAGCTCTTTCATTTTCTTTACGTACTCACCCCTTAATTTTGGGTCAATTGCAATAAAGAATGCCTGCTCAATGATAAGGTCATACTCACCAGTATGCTTAAAGAAATCTTCGTTAAGCAAATGTTCACCGGGGAAATCCTTGACCCGTTCTTTAAAATTTTCCAGAGGCTGTGAGACAATATCCATCATATATACATTTTTAAATCCATTCATATGAAGGTACTCTGCTTCATATCCATTCCCGGCACCGGGTATAAGTATTTTTATATTTTTATCCTCAATAGTATCAAAAAATTCAGCTACTGGCGGCGCTGCGTAGCCGATATCCCATCCCGTTTTATTATCAAACCATCTTTGCTGCCAGAAATCTTTTTTGTTTTCCATACTTATAATTTTTTTCTATCACTCGTGCCACGAATACAGGCTTCATTAAATTTATATTTATCTATTATGATTAGTTTTCGTTTAATATATTTTCTTCTACTTTTCGTGGAACGAATATCTTTTTAAAACAGTCTCTTCTTCACTAGGTCAATATCAGCAGTAAACGAATGGATTTAGAAGAGCACTTCGTGACTTCTCTCGCTCCGCTCGCTTTAGAATGTGTAAAAAGATTGTTTACAAAGTTATCTTAAATTTAATTAATTTGCATCAGTTTGCCAAAGACCAAAGAAATATTACCCATAAGCCCTATCACATCAATTCACGATACTGTTTTTACAGTGTTTGATGTTGAGACCACAGGCTTAAGCGCCCAATCAAACCGCATGACGGAAATAGGCATAGTAAAGCTTAAGGGCGGCGAAATTATTGATGAATACGAAACTCTAATTAACCCGGGTGAATTCGTTCCGCCATATATTACCCAGCTAACCGGTATCACAAACGAGATGGTTCATAAAAAACCATTGTTTGATGACCTTGCTCCCCGCATTCTTGAATTTATGAATACTGAAGAGAGTAACGGAACTATCCTTGGCGGTCATAATGTAAGGTTTGATTACAGCTTCTTAAATGCATCGTTACTTAGAGCCGGATACAATAAGCTCGACTATCCCGCATTGTGCACAGCAAGGCTTGCCCGCCGTTTAAACCGCTCGCTGCCATCAAAATCACTTGACTCGCTTAAAAGGCATTTTGGTATCCATACAAAACGCAAGCATAGAGCCATTGATGATGCCCGCGCTACTGCGCAGATACTTGCTCATTTCTTAGAGCAGCTTGTGAATGAATTTGAGTTTGATACTGTTGATGAAGTAATTGGTTTTCAGTACCGCAAAATATTTGAAGAATCAAAACTTACCCCGCGGTTCAAAAAGCTGAAGATGAATTTAAAGGAAGTACCGCAAAAGCCCGGCGTTTATTTTATGCTGAATAAAAACGAAGAGATAATATACATAGGCAAAGCTAAGAACTTAAAAGACAGACTTGGCTCATACTTCTATCATAATGTATCTCACTCCGTAAAGATTAAAAAGCTTGTTCGTTATGTTCACAGGGTTGACTGGGAAACCACGGGTTCGGAACTCTCGGCATTACTAACAGAGAGCCGAATGATAAAATCACACAAGCCGCGCTTTAATTCAGCAATTAAATCATACCGCAAATTTCCGTTCATAAAAATTGATGTTCACCGTACATTCCCAAAAGTGCATAAAGTATTTGAAATAATCCCCGATGGCGCGAAATATTACGGACCCTTCTCAAGCTCATTTACCGTTAACAATCTGATTGAAAGGATCAATAAACTTTATACGCTAAGAAAGTGCGATGATATTAACCTAAAACCTAAAAAAAACCACAGCACATGTTTGTATCATGAAATGGGTCAGTGCGGCGCGCCGTGTAACTTTACACAAAGTACTGTGGATTATCACAGGGAAGTAAAGCGTGTTGATAAATTCCTTGTATCTGATTCCGAAGAAGGGGCAGTAAGATTCCTTGAGCGTGAAATGGAAATTGCCGCCGATGAAATGAATTTTGAGCAGGCTGCTCATTTGAGAAATAACATTAGTGATCTGAGGAAAGTGCTGCTCAATATTGAGCTTACAAATTCCATTGTTGAACTTCAGAATTATTTAATTAAATGCAGATCTGAAATTGATGAAAATTCCTTTGAGATATTCCTTATGGTAAACGGTAAGGTTGCAAAAACTTTTAATATAGATAGCAGCGTACTCGAAGATGGGGACATACTTGAAAACATGAAAGAAGAAATAAATTATCTTTATTTCCAGGGAGCGTTATTTAAAGATTATGTTTTCAGCAAGGC
>JANPBV010000229.1:0-26465 GCA_031430615.1 Ignavibacteria bacterium
CTGCGCAAACGGATTTGCCGCATTCAGGCAGGCGGATAAAAAAAATATCAGGATTGCAGGAATTGATTTCGCTGAAAACATGATCAAATACGCTCACGAAAAACATAAGGCATTTGGGTCACCTGAAAATATTTCTTTTAAGCAGGGTGATGTCCGCTCATTGGACTTTCCGGATAATACTTTTGATGTAACCTATACAACGCGTGTGCTTATAAACCTCCCAAACTGGGAAGAACAAAAAAAAGGAATAGAAGAATGCTACAGGGTTACAAAAAAGGGCGGCACAATAATACTTTCTGAAGCATTTTGGGAACCGCTCGTTCTGCTGAACTCACTGAGAATGCTTGTTCAGCTTCCCCCGCTTACCGAACATGATTTCAACAGGTATCTGAAAATAAATAAAGCAGAAATTTTCTTTAATGAAAAAGGATACAAGTTTGAGCGGATTGACTATACCTCGGTATATTATCTTGGTTCCCGGTTTCTAAGAGAACTTATAACCGATGCTTCAAAGTATCCGGGTTATTCAAATCCTGTTAACGAAATATTTTACAACATAGAAAAAGATTATTCCGGCGGCGGATTTGGCATACAGCAAGCAATTATAATAAAAAAATAAAAATCTATATTGAAAAGCATCCCATTTAATAAACCATTCCTTGCGGGAAACGAGATTAAATATATTAAAGAAGCTGTAAATTCAGGCAAAATATCGGGTGACGGAATTTTTTCACGTAAATGCCAGGATTTCTTTGAAAAAAGATATGGCTTTAAAAAAACACTTTTAACCTCTTCCTGCACAGATGCGCTGGAAATGGCAGCCATACTGTGCGACATTTCTCCCGGTGATGAAGTGATCCTGCCTTCATATACATTCGTTTCAACTGCAAATGCTTTTGCTCTAAGGGGCGCAAACCTGGTGTTCGCTGATTCTATGAGCGCTCTTCCTAATATTGATCCCGCGAAAATTGAGCGGCTTATAACGCCAAAAACAAAAGCTATTGCAATAGTCCATTATGGCGGCATAGCGTGCATGATGGATGAAATATGTGAAATTGCAGCGCGTCATAACTTGTTTGTAGTTGAAGATGCCGCGCAGGCAATTGATTCATTTTATAAAGGAAAGCCATTGGGTTCAATCGGAGACCTCTCTGCGTTTTCATTTCATGAAACCAAGAATGTAATTTCCGGTGAGGGCGGTATGCTTGTAGTGAACCGTGAAGATATGATAAAACGCGCCGAGATAATACGTGAAAAAGGCACTAACAGAGCCGCTTTTTTCCGCGGCGAGGTAGATAAATATAACTGGGTCGATATTGGATCTTCCTTTCTGCCATCAGAGATCACCGCCGCATTTCTTTACGCTCAGCTTGAGAAGCTTGAGGATATTCAAAAAAAGAGAATTAAAATTTGGGAGCTGTATAATTATTTACTCGAAGAACTTGAAAATAAAGGGTTTATAAAACTGCTTAAAATTCCGGATTATGCCGTAAATAACGCGCACCTCTTCTGTATTATCTGCCGTTCGCTTTCAGAAAGAACGGCGCTTGCGGGTTATTTAAAACAGGAAGGCATTCTTTCTGTTTTCCATTATTTATCACTGCATAAATCGCCGTATTATTCCGGAAAATATTCAGGTTCAGAGCTCCCAAATTCAGATATGTTTTCTGATCGTCTTTTAAGGCTGCCAATGTTCTACGAACTTGAAGAAAGCGATGTTGAGTATATCGGAGGTAAGATAAAAAAGTTTTATGAAAAACTGTAAAGAAAAAGTATAAACTATCCGGTTGAAATTTTTAAGGTCAAATAAAACAGCTTTAATTACCGCCGCATTAACGGTGCTGTTAGCGGCATTATATATTTTCCTGAAAATATTGCCGCCATCGGGCATTATTCATAAAATGTTAAGTATCAACTTTAACGATACTGCCCGTGTAGACGGGGTATTTTATAAATATACATTAACCCTGGTGTTTTTAGGAATCGTTGTTTTATTCCTGCTCTGGTTTAAGCAAAGCCAATACGTTGGAAAATTTTCGGCTATGATAAAAATTATCGTAACTCTTATATCTAAAGCGTTTAACATAAACACCCTGCTTGTAATTTCTATTGTTTATCTTGCGGTGTTATTTTCTGCAGCAATATATTATTATGATCTTGGCTTTGACGAAGCATGGTATATAACATTTGCCCGCAATTTTTCTCTGAAGGCTATGCCTTTCTATACCGCAAATGAACGCATTGCTGTTATTGATACTATAAGCATGCTGCCTTATTACCTGCTATCACTTATTAACTTTAAGCTTGGCTTGCCTGAAGTTTGGCACTTTAAACTCTTCAGTGTTCTGTTTTCTTCTGTTACGTTAATTGTATTGTATAGAGTGACGGGCAAACTCTATGGTTATATGGCATCAGTTTTGTTTATTTTTCTGCTTATTGCGCAGCCCGGATTTGGTTTTATTGCTTCTTCCTATTTCGGAGAGTTTCTTCAGTCAGCATTTATGTTTTACGGCTTATATTATTGGTTAAAGGATAAAAATAACGTAAGCACAAAAACTATTATTATTACATCGCTGTTCTTCGCTGCTGCAATTCATACAAAATTTCAGCTTGTTATAATTATTGCAGTTGTTCTGGTTATAATGAGCCTTACAGATAAGCAAACAAAACCTATTAAGCTTCTTATCTATACGTTAATTTTTACAGTGGTTCTTTCGCTTCTCAGAACTGTACCGGTTCTTCTCGTTAGTCCTGCTTCTTTAAAAAGCCTGGCAATAATCACTGACCTGCTTGCTGCTAAATCAACAAACATTTCGGCTGTACTTGTGCTTGAAAAGCTTCAGTTGTTTAACAGGTTCTTTCCGCTTATGGCGCTGATTGTGGTTTCGGGTTTATTCTGCTTCACTATGAAAAATGCATTTGAAAGGTTTATTCTTTTCTTTACTTTGGTTACTTCATTCTGGTGGATCTTCCTTTACCCGCTTTCAACTTACAGAAATCCATTCATGGCAATTATTACGCTTTGCCTTATGGCAGCAATTATGCTAAGCAGACTTTATGAATCTTTTATTCAAAAAAACCCCACACATATATTATTGGCGCGGTATGTCAGCGCTTTTGGAATTATCCTGTTGATGCTGTATGGATTTTCTGCTAACCTTATCTATGCGCGTATTGGCTATAATGATGGAGTACAGTTCGATCTTGATGGATATGCAAGCAGACTGTTCTCACCAATTGTGCATGATAATACTCAAAAGGATTTTCACAGGGAGCTAAGCGGGATAATAACTCCTGCTGATACACTATATAATGGATCTTTTGTAACAAGGTTCTACGTTCCAAATACAATTTTTACAATTGAAAAATTTAGTGAATCACTTAAGAACTCTCAAAAGGGAAGTGAAAAACTGCTTTTAGTTACCCGTGATGTTTACCCGCTTGGATTTGAAAAGGTTTACAGGCAGATAGATTCTCTGGTTACCGCAGATACTCTTCAAAAAAGGTTAATTCTTAAAACGGGCAGGAATGAGCTTTATGGCTTAAAAAAATAAATATGATTAGAACTAAAAAAAGCCGCTTCTTTACAGGAGCGGCTTTTTTTGTAATATCTTTTAACTCTACCTCGTTATTCTCAGGCTAACATCCGGTATGTTCTGTCTTTGAGTGAACATATTATCCCTTCTGTTGCATCCTAAACCTGAAATAATAATATTCTGATAATAAAGTTTTAAAATAAAAGGCGCAATTCCCGCTGGTCTGAATTCCGGTTCAAGTGTTACAAATGTTTCATGGTTGCCGTCAAGAATATTGTTTACAGAGCTGCATCCTGGAAGTACCCAATCTTCGCCCGGCCTTGTGTACGCAATTCCATTGGTATCCGCGCATGGACCAGGTCCGTCTGAATCAGGTCCGTCGGGATTGTAAAATGTACCTGTTGGATAAATCTCGTTTGTTGATTTATTCCTGACCCATCCTTTGTAAACCCAGCCCCTTCCCGGATTTAAAGAACTGCCTGCTGCCCATGAAGGCAAGCCATCCTGATCGCAAAACCATAATCCTTTACCGCAGTCACCTATTGTTCCGGTTGGCGCATTTACAATATATAATACACTGTTGGGTCCAAGCGCAAATGTCATTGCAGAACCAACAGCGGCAGTATCGTTTATCAATAATCGCGCGGTAACAGAGTCAGCAAGAACTGATACCGGTCCTGCAAGTATTCTGGTCAGTCCGGGTTGTGTAACCACGCCTATATCAATACTAATAATTGAATACAGAGTTCTTGAAAGATCTACTGTATCATTAGGATTAACAGTAAATGTCAGCGGATTTCCGCTTGGGTCAACAATTTCACCTGAAACAAGCACATTGAACCTGCCAAGGTGAGAAGCTCTTGGGGTCCCGAAGGAATCTGTTAAAATAATGAATAAATTATAATAACCGTCATTGACCGGGTCTAACGGAAGTAAATTTACGTTCTGTATAAACGTTACCTGACCTGCGGTTTCCTGAACCGGTAATTGCCCTGCATCATCACATCCGTAATATAAAACGCTACCTGCTATAACTAAAACCAGTAAAGCATAAGATATTCTTTTCATTGCATTTTTATTAATTATAACTATAAATGTATAAACCAATGTTATTATCTGCAAGTCCCTTTAATACCCCCTAAACGTGAGTTTTTTTAAAATTTTGTCGTTTTTCGAATTTTTTACTGTTTATATATTTAGCAGTAAACTATATTTGAAGATATTTCAGAATTAAATTGGTATTTTACATACTTTAAATATTATTAATTGACCCCAAAAATTATTAAATGACATCAAGTTTGCCAAATACAGCTTTTGTTATCTTTTCAAGCGGCGCATTTGGAGGGGCAGAAAAAAGATTTACCAATCTTTTTCTGTATTTACGCGGCAAATTCCCGGGCAGGTTTCATTTTATTATTAACTCTTTAATGCATCAGCACATAAAACGTGTTTTTGGAAATATCGATGAGAGCAATATTCACATCATTGAAAAAGACTCAGATTTAACGAACAATAATACACATACAGGCGATCTCCCTGTTCAATTTAACGATATAATCCCTGACCCATTTGAGGTTGATAAAAATGTTTCTATCTTCAGAAAATATTATTGGTACTTTAAGAATAAAAGCAAACAGAAAAAAGATTTTACGAAAATAGAGTTTATTCGCAAAAAAGAAAATATTAAAGTTTTTATAGGCATCTTTGCGGGCGGGCTGCCTTTGGTGTTTTACTCTGAACAAATTGATCCCGAAGTAAAAATTATTTTCTCTGACATGGATAGCTGGTTCTCTGATGTGCTAAGCGACACAAAAAAGTTGTGGTACAGAAAGTATTATTCTTTTAATTATATTTTAGAGCATGCTAATAAAGTTGATTTCCTGAGCCCATATATTGCAGAAGGAGTAAAAAAGCTTGGTGTAAATATCGCTCCTGAAAATATTTCCATAGCGCCATGCTCCTTTGTTGATTACAGTAAATGCATTGTTGGCTCAAAACAGCATTTTCAAATAGCTTTTGCCTCGAGGCTTGAGCCTGATAAAAATCCAATGCTTTATCTTGAAGCTGCCCGTGAAGTATTGAAGGAATATCCTGAGGTAAAATTTCATTTACTTGGTGAGGGTTCGCTGGTTAGTGAAATTAAAGAATATATTTCAGCAAACGGACTGGCGAAAAATGTTAACTTCGCATTTCATAAAAACCCTCCTGAAATATTCAAAGAAACTTCCATATTTGTATCGCTGCAAACGGGGACAAACTACCCTTCGCAAAGCGTGCTTGAAGCAATGGCATGCGGAAATGCAATTATTGCATCGGATACCGGTGATACAGGGCTGTTTGTTAATTCATCAAACGGCGTTCTTGTTCAGCTGAATAAAGATTCTGTTGCTTCGGCAATAAAAAAACTTATTTGCGATCCTGACAGGACAAAAACTCTTGGTTTGCAGGCTGCAAAATTTGCGATTGAAAATCATACTATTGAAAGAGTTTCTGAATACTATACCGGATTAATTAACGGTGTGCATGAAAATGGTAAAAATGATTAAGACCGGCATAATACTTGTAATGTTCCGGCAAAAACATAACCTTGAAATGTTGTACAGCTCGATAGCAGAACAAACCGAAAAGGATTTTAAGGTATATTTTGTAGATAATGATACCGAATGCAATGATACTGAGTTTTCGAAAACGCTTGATAAACGTTTTGGTTTAAATATTGAATATTTCCCAACCCTTGATAACAAAGGCTTTGCAGAGGGTAATAATATTGGCGCTAAGAAAGCTATGGCAGATGGGTGTAAATATATTTTCTTTTTAAATAACGATACTATACTGGATAATAATTGTTTAAGTGAGCTTATTAAATCAATTGAAGGTAACACAAAAAACGCCGCAAGCTGTCCGATAATTTTCTACTGGCAGTCAGCCAAAACAAAAGAGCGCGTGCAGGAATTTGGTGCAAATGCTGATTTTAATTCATACAAAATTAACAAACTGTTTGAAGGCGTTAGTTACACGGAGTATGAAAACCAAATTCCCGATACTCTACAGGTCGACTTACTCAGCGGCGGCGCAATGTTAATTAAGTCTGAAGTTCTTGCGAAAACGGGTTTGTGGGAAGAATGCTATTTTGCTTACGGCGATGAAATAGATCTGGCTAAGCGAATTAAGGAAGCCGGATATAAATGTATTGTAAATAAAAACGCAGTCCTTTGGCACAATCATAAATGGGATAAAAACAACAAACAGGGATACTATTTTGAATATTACCTTATTCAAAGAAATAAATATTTGTATTTTCGCAAGTACAGGCTCTACGGAAAAATGCTTTTATCATATATAGTTGATAGCGTTAAATTTCCGTGGCGGCTTATCTGGTTCATAAAAATGTGTGATCTTAAGCTTGGCTACTACTATCTAAAAGGAACATATGCCGGACTGCTTGGCCACAAAGGCAAACCAAACCTAAGCTTTGTTGAATAAATACGTTGTCATTCCCGCGCCGTGCCTGCGGCAGGCAGGAAGGCGGGAATCCATTTTTTTATTCCTATCTTTGCGATTGAGAATGGGGTAATTGGCTACCTTTCTCGGGTTAAGAAGATAAAGAGAAGGAGCATTACTAGAATCGCAATTGTAATCTGAAAAAAATATTAACAATAAAATTTTTTAATGGAAAACGTCAAACAACCATTTATATTTCCCAAACTGCTAAACATTGGCAATTTTTCCCTTAAGCCGGAAAAACTAAGCATTGCGCAAGTATCAATCTTTGCTGCTGCTATGATAATTTCAATTGCGGTAAAAATATATCTCATTCCGTTCAACATGATGGATATGGGTGATTCCGCAACGCGTGTGTGGAATGCCCTGTGGTGGTCGCAAAATCCTGTATTCATTCTGCCTGAATCGGGTCACCCGCTCTGGTTTTACTTTATGGGTCCCATACTGAAAATTACAGGTGAGCTATACTTAACTTCAGCCCTGACAATGATTTCCGTTATGACAATTGCCTGTATCTATGTTTTCAAGATGACGCTTGCGTTAACAGATTTTAAAACCGCCCTGCTTGCATTCATAATTGTTACGCTTAATCCAGTGATATTCAGATTGAATTTTGAGCCATATGCGCAGCAAACATATCTCGCCGCGGCATGCATTATGATATATTATTTCATCAAAGCCATTTCCTCTGAAAAAAGCGTAATGTATTTTGTGATTGCCGGATTTTTTTCATTCATCGCGTTGGCATCAAGACCAGAGGCTATTTTTATCATTGTTCCGTTTTGCGCGCTCGCATTCTTAACCCGTAAAAAGGGTTGCTGCTACTATATCGGGCTTTCATTACTTTTCCAGCTTGTGTGGATTGGTATAAGCTACACAATTTACGGTGAGCCATTTAAAACCATTAATTCGGCTGACCAGTACACCGATACAATAAACATACAGGGTTTAAGCCTGGGGCTTAGATTGAAAGGTTTCTTTATTCCATACTATTTTCTTGCGCTTGGATTAACTATAATCCTCTTCTATTATTTTATAAAAGGAATTATTTATTTTTATAAAGGGCGCCCTAAGGTAATTCTATTTGCGCTATTGATACCTATCCTTGCGCCGGCATTGGTAAACGGGGCAGCAGGGGCTAAATCAACAATTTATCACACAACACACTACCTGTATCTAATGTTCTTCATAGCACCTGTATTAGTTGCTGCCGGGATGAACACTCATCTATCTAAAATCCGTTCCGGTGCATTACAAACTGCTCTGGCATCGGTTATCATTCTTACATGCATTCCGCTCTCGTATGTAAAGGAGCTTGTCCCAGAAAAATATAATAAACTTTTTCCCAAGGTCATAGAGTTCATCGTAACGGCTGATGAACCCGGGGAAACTACCAAACTTATTGATTTTATTGATAACAATATTAAACAATACCCGGCATTAATATTTGATGCCGATGATAATGCTTCAAGTATCTTCTACGTGCCATATCGCACAAAACTTGCACCCCCTGAAAAAATTCTAATAAGCGGGTATAACGTGCCTGTTGATAAAGAAGGGTTAACCGGTGAAATTAAATCTTTCATTAAGAAAAATCCCCGGGGGATAATCATGTACCGCAAAAACCCCAACACAATGATGAACCGTATATTCACCGAGCTTACCGCCAAAAGACCTTATGTAAGAAATGATATAAGCTTAGCCATGGAAACCGATAAATGGATAATCTTTGTTTATCAGCCACCTGACAATTAAAATAATGCGTCGTAATGGGAAAGCATAACGAACCACTGCTGTAATGACTTGTGTTACTTCCCTGCCGCGAAGAAATGTCACTTCAGCAAGGAAAGGACCCGGTCATATTTTGTGTCTCAGTCAAAGGTTTGTGAACGAGAATGTACCTGCGGCAAATAATAGTCTTCTAATGAAAAATAAATATTTCCATATAAGCTCGGTTTTGCTGTTTGTGTTGCTGATTGGAGTTATAATAACAGCTGTATTATGCTTTGTGTTTATAATAAAACCAGTAGAGGTTAATAATTTTGTCGGATTTGCAGAGGAAAACCCCTATCCTGACGGGCTGGACTGGCTTCGCCGTTTGTTGATATATCCCGGATTAATTTTTTCACTTGCCGCGATTGTGGTGTTTGTAAAATCTGCAACAGGTAATAAAGCATCCGTACCTGATAAAATAATGAACTATTTCCTTCTTCTGCTCGTTTTCTGTATTGGATGGGTGTGCCTGCCATACTGGGCTAACGGTCTGTATTATGTTTTTGCTTCCGGTACTTCATCATTGTATGACCCTAAATCACTTCTGCCATACACCGATATATCTGTTATATGGAGTATTTTGGTGTTGGCGTTTCATCTTTTTGCTTATTTTTTAATTTTAATTCCAATAATAATCGCAACCCTGGATATAAGAAAAAACGGTTTTGATAAAAAATATTTATACGCTGTTTCTGTATATTTATTAATATTTGTGTCCTTTTATTTTGCGCCGCATTATATGTATTGGTTTTTAGATTAAATAATATATTTGCAGTATTAAATAATACAATTAATTCATAAGTAGTCTATGAAAAAGAAGAAAACAATGTTACTTTTAACTTTTGTATTTATTGTTCTTGGTATTACCGGTTATATTTTCCTTGTTCCACCTAAGCATACCGCTGATGATGATAATTTATTTAAATGGGTCTCTGCTGAAAAGGATATTATATATTATAAAAATAACTCTGCAATTATTCCAACTTCCGAAGAAACGGAACGGGCTCACGATAATTTTATGCGTGTGAGGTTCAACAATATTGCCGCATCTGTGCTTGATACTACTGGAAAGCTGAGAAATGGCGCATCATTCCCTGACTCATCAATTATTGTTAAAGAAATATTTTCCGAAAAGAACGGTCTAGTTGAAGTACTTGCCGTAATGGTAAAATTAAAAGGCGCGCCTAACTCAAATAAAGACTGGCTTTGGGCTGAATACTCTCCTTCGGGCGGGGTTGAATACAGCGTAAACAAGAACGGCAAGGTCTGTGTTTCGTGCCACAAGTCCGGTGATGATTATGTAAGGCTTTTTGATATTGTTAAATAAATTTTTATCTAACAATTAGCATAACCGCTTATTAACTTTGCTGAATTATATTGTTAATTATACTATACTTAATGAAAAGATACATCGTAATTCTTCTGTTTTTATCTAGTTATGGCAATGTAAAATTAATAGCCGCTGATGATACCTGTAAAGTTGGTATTTACTTTAACTCGCTTACCGATTTCAATATCAGTGATCAAAGTTTTTCCGCTGATTTTTGGTTGTGGTTTAACTATACCAACGATAGCCTGCAGTTTAATGACGCTTTGGAAATTACTAACTCAAAATCTTCATCATTTACTAACTACGCAAAGATGAAAAAAGACAGCGTTAACTGGGACATGATGAAATTTAATACTGAGGTTTTTAAGGAGTGGGATGTATCAGCTTTCCCGTTTGATAAACAAAAACTTACTCTGCATATCGATCATACTATTTACGATACTAAAAAACTCGCATTCATAACCGATCATGGGAATTCAAGCATTGATTCAAATCTTGTGCTTAGCAACTGGAAGATCGATTCGCTTGAATTTTACGTTAATAATCAAACCTATAATACAACTTTCGGCGACCCGGTTATAAAAGGCTCGAGCACTTATCCATCTGTCACAGCAGATATATATCTTACCCGCCAAAATTCATGGAATACTTTATTTAAAATGTTAACAGGTGTTTATGTCGCGTTTTCAATTGTCTTGCTGGCGTTTTTTGTTAAACCAAGCGATAGATTGGGTCTCTGTGTTGGCGGCTTATTTGCCGCAGTTGGTAATAAATATATAATTGAATCAGTTGTACCATCAACGGTATCAAACACACTGTTTGATAATATTCATAATATTACTTTTATTGCAATATTTGTTATCCTGGTTGTGGCGGTGATATCTTTTAAATGGAATGAGACCCAAAAACCTGAATTTATAGCCAAGGCTAAAAAACTTGATATGGCAAGCTTTTACTCGGTTGTTGCGGTTTACATTTTACTGAATGCATTTCTGATAATGAGGGCTGCTTCTTAAAAAACCTGGATTAACTGAAATTATTTTATGTTTAATCAATATTCCTGTTATGTTATTTAAAATTTCTATAAATTACTCAAAATAGAAATTAATAATATGACTACAGCAGAACTTAAAATAAAAATTATCGAAAAGATCAGTAAAAGTGAAAATATAGAAATACTCGAAGGCATATCTCATCTTATTGATATTGAAGAAGATACTGAAGTATATGTATTAAATAAAGAGCAGGAAAGATTGATAAATATTGCTGAAAAACAATACAAAGAAGGAAAAGTATATTCACACGAGGAAGCTCATAAAATTGCGCAGCAATGGCGAAAAGATTAACGTGGTCTGTAAAGTCAGTTGGGGATAGGAGATCAATTTTTAATTATTGGGATACTGTCAATAAATCAAATGTATACAGTTTAAAGTTAGATGCGCTTTTTGAAGAAACCTCTAAGCTATTATTAAACTTACCCTATATTGGTAAAAGTACAAATAAAATTAACATCCGGTTTGTTGTTATTAGAAATTATTCTGTATTTTATTAGATAGTTAATGATGATGAAATCTATATATTAACTATTTGGGATAATAGACAAAATCCTGCGGAACTCAACATATAATAAATAATTGCCATGAACTTCATTCAAACAATCCCGATTAAAGAATTACCCGAAAGTACTCAAACTATCGTTAAGATTGGAAACCGTGAAATTGCGCTCTTCCATTATAACGGCGATGTCACTGCGCTTGGCAATGCCTGCCTGCATAAAGGCGGACCCCTTGGCAAAGGCATGGTATCTGATGTTAATGGTGAAACCTGTGTTACATGTCCATGGCATGGCTGGCAGTATAATATTAAAACCGGCAAAGCGCCCAGCGGATATAAAGACCAACAATCGGTATTTGAAGTTAAAATTGATGACGGAATAATTTTTGTATCAGATAAACCCGTTGTTAACGCTAAAGCAGCCTCACACGACCACCCTGAAATTGCTGACCTTGTTAATCTTGAATACAAAACAACGCCAAACAGTCTGAATGTACTTGGCATATCAACAACAAACCTGAATGCCCGAATTCCAAGACCCTCTACTTCAGAGGAGGCATTAATACTGGCTTTAGATCACGCAGAAAAAGAATTTGGCGCAAAGACAACAATGTTAAAACTCCGCGAGCTGGAATTCCGGGCATGCGAGGGATATTACTCTTTGCATGAGAAAGCCTGCACATGGCCCTGTACCATCACAGATAAAAAACCAAATGACGGAATGACGGAAGTATACAGGCAGATGATACTCTGGGCTGATGTTTTGCTTGTTGCAACGCCGATACGCTGGGGTAACGCTTCTTCGCTTTATTACAGAATGGCAGAGCGTCTTAACTGTGTGCAGAACCAGATAACATTATTTGATAAAGTGCTGATCAAGAATAAAGTAGCGGGATTCATAATAACGGGCGGGCAGGATAATATTCAGCAGGTTGCAGGACAAATGAGCGTATTTTTTACCGAGCTTGGCTTCACATTCCCTCCGTTCAATTTTGTAGGATGGAGCCGCGGCTGGATATCCGAAGATATGGAGCATAATGTTCAGGATTTCCGTAAGTCACGCTATATGAAACGTTCCATCAAAGAGCTTGTTTCAAACACTGTGAATATGAGCAAGGTTGTTAAGTTGATGGATTGCTCTTCTATACAGTCGCCGATGCCATTAAGAAAAGATAAAGAAACAGGGGGTATTCAGTAAATTATTTATAAGGTCCAAAGGAGGATTTTAAAGTAAACATCACACAAAAAATCTTCCTATATCCCCAGAAAGCCTATCTATATTAACCTGCTCTAATGGGTGCGGCGTACCCGGCATAACTAATAACTGCGAATTGGGCATTTTTTTATAAGCCGTAACAGTTTCCTCAATTGATACCATTTTATCTCTATCGCCGATCCCGATCAATACCTCATTGCTTATCTTGTCTAATTCAAGCTGATAGCCGCCATGGCTATCTCCTAATTTACCCAATTCCAACATCATCTCCCGGGTTTTTGCAAGGACTATTTCCCATTTATCTTCACCATGTCTGCCTGCAAGCTCTTCTGCAAACTTTGGCACTTTCTCTTTTATCTTCTGGGCATCAAGCATTTTAACTTCACGCCGAACGATTTCGGTTGTCCACTCAAACTTTGTCGCAAGTGTGAATATCTTTCCTATTCTGCCCGGATAATTTAATGCTGTGTGCAGCGCTGCATATCCACCCATGCTGTAGCCAAATATATTAATTTCATTTATTTTGTTATCATCCAGATATGATATTATATCGCGCGCAAACATATCCATAGAAAAGGGCTCGCTGGGTATTTCTCTGCCACCGTGCCCTGAAAAATTCAAAGTATGAATTTCAAAGTTTCCGCTTAATTTTCCCGCAAGCTTAATTAGCTGTTCCTTTGCGCCTATTGCTCCATGTAGTAATAAAATTTTTTGCATTAAACAATGTGTGTTGTATTTTTTTTCATCAAAGAAACGGCTTATTAAAAGATGAGCAAACCCCCCGCGCTGCACCTTCGGTGCTGCTTCTCCCCCCTTTAACTAAAGGGGGGATATAGAATCTGAAAAAAGTATTATTTTGGATTCAGCTTAATCTATGTTAATGTTAATTTCTTTGATGGGGGTTTTAAATCTAACACTTTCACTCCACAAGTTTTCTGTAAATCTCCTTAAGCTTCAGATAATTCTTGTCCCAGTCAGCTTTTTCTACCGCAATAGCTGTATTTTTTATACCATGAGATTCAATTAACGCCCTGTTGTTGTAATATTTTTCCAAAGCTTCGGTAAGTTCTTCCGGGCTGCCCCGTTTTACCATCAGTCCATTTTCAGGTGCAACCCACTCTTTTATTGCAGGGACATCAGTTACAATTAATCCAAGCCCGCATGCCATTGCTTCGAGTAATGAAAGCGATGTTCCATCGCTAAGTGACGGAGAAACATATACGTCCGCTGCATTCAGCAATGCAGGCAACTCGTTATTTGGAACCCTGCCTAACACCCGAATCTTTTCATTAAGTCCGCTTTCTGTAATATATTTTAGCGCGTCAACTTTGCCTGAACCGTCTGAAAGCATCAGCATCATCACGTCGTTTTTACCATTAGAAAATTTGCGGTATGCTTCGAGTAAATTATCTACGCCGTAAACCGGTTCAAAATGCCTGTTGAATATTACAATAAACTTATCTTTATCCAGTTTAAGCGCGCTGCGCGCGGATTGTTTATCTGATTTTTTGAACTGCCCGAGATCTATACCCCACGGAAAGACGGTTATTTTTTCGGCGGGCAGTTTATAATCATTCATGATCTTTTTCTTTACAAACTCAGCATCACACTGCACGTGATCACAGGTTTTCATGACTTTGTTTACAAGGTTCTTTTTGATAAAACTCTTATCCGGCTCTGTTAATATATCTGATCCCCATGGCATTGATAAGTGGGGATGGAAACCTGAGTTTGCTGCCAGTACACCAACCTGCCATACATAACCTGAGTGAACTATATCCGGCTTGAATTCTTTAAGTATTTTTTTAAAGTGACCGCGCTCGCTGATAAGCGGCATAGAGCGGAAAGCAGGCTTTTTGGAAATGATCTGTAAGTGTTCAAGTTTATCTATTTCATCAATTATTTCGCCTGCGGCATAATGAAGGAACAAAACCTCATAATCATTTACAAGCTTTTTTAAGAACCTGTAATCGTGTATCCCGCCATTTGAACTTACGTATAAAACTCTCATGTACGCTTATACTTTTTTTTGCCTGCCTTATTGTATCCTTGCCTTACTGTGCCATTACCGATAAAGGGTTAATGCTTTACCTTTCACGTCTGTCGTTTGACATTTCACATTTGACGGTTCACGCCCTGCCTTGCGAAGCGTCAGCTTCGAAAGGTCTGACGCTTTTCAAACAACCTATCAACCGGCTTTAAAAATGAATTTTCAAACGAACTTAAAAACAATAGGGTTAAAATAATCACAAAGGGTATTATTGTAATATAATTGCGTATCTCTTCTATGCTGAAATTTATCAGTACCGAGATCACATATGGTATTATTACAAGATTAACGTATAACAATGGACCCCTGTATTTTTTCCACGCGCCGGAGAACAGAAAAACTATGATGAATATATGAAGTCCTCCGAAATTGAACAGAATATCTCTTATAATAATATGGATAGGGAGTAATTTAAACAGGCTTAAATTCCTTGGCAGGTTGTATATAATAAAATATCCTTCGGCGCTAGGATAATATGCATCCATTAGTTTGTATATGCCTATGTACATAACGCTCATAACGGCAGCGTATATAATGGTCTTTACTTTGAAAAGTTTATTATAATTATACAAAAGGAATGCAATAATTAAATATCCAACCGAAGGATGATTAAATACTCCTAATAAGAAAACAACAAGCAGCCAGTTATATTTTTCTGAAACTATGCAGTAAAACCCTAAAATTATTATAAGCAGTATGCTGAAATCCATGTAAAAGAACTGCCCGTTCATAATTACAAAATTCCATATCATGGGGTAAATAATTATCGCAGAAAGCCAGCAATTCATTGCCCTGCCTTTAAAATACTGCCCAAGCAGCAGGTAGAATGAAAACAGTATCATATAACAAAGCATTATTGTGATAAGAAAAAATAGCGCTTTATCCGGGATGGTCTTGAAAATAAATATTACTGCCTGCACCCCTTTGAATATAAGCGGTATAAGTATCCTGAACTGTATCGGCTTTATCGCATCACCATCCAGCACTGCATAAATTGCTCCGCTTGATGTGGGCGAAAAGAAATCAGCCCGTGAAATGAACTTGTGGTAATATAAATAACACAGGGTAAGCGATATCATGAAATAATAAATATGGATCAGTATGGAGGGGTAATCGTCATTCGGATATTTTTTATTGAGATATTTTATCAAATTTATTTTATTTATACTTATTTTATGATAAATAGCGCCGTGGTTTTATTTCCTGCCAATAACGTAATGCTGCGCGCCAAGCGGAAGCCAGCCAAGCGCAGTTTCTACGCTTCTGAAAAATTTTGCTTTGAAGGGAAAGAACACTATGTATGAATCATCGCTTATTTTTAATCCCGCCCCTTTAAAAAGACTTTTTATTTTACCATGGTTTAATAAAACCGCATCCCTATCAAACTCACATCTTTTAACCGCAAGCCTGGTTAGCGGATTCAGCGGATTATGTTCAAACACCGCGGCAATTCCGCCCTGCTTTAAAACTCTTTGCATTTCAGAAGCAAAGTTTTCCCACATTCCAGGCGGCACATGATGCATTACGTTTATTGCAAAACAAATGTCAAATGTATTATCTTCAAACGGTAATTTTGCCCCGTCATACATCTGGTAATTTACCCCGGGGTTGTTTACTTTCGCTTTTTCTACAACACCTTCTTCAACATCAACCCCATAAAGATTTTTTATATCGGCTTTAAGATAGCGGTCAACAAGTCCCACGCCGCTTCCAATATCCAGCACCTTTATCTTATCAAGTGAGCCAAAATTCTTTTCCGCAAGCTTTAAGAGCAGTTCTGCTTTTATCTCTATGAAAAAATCTACATCCTGCCCTATAAAACCAATCGAATCATCAATTTCTGCCCTGTACGTCTCAACATAGTCATCAAAACTTACCTGCTTTTCTTCAGCAGATAGCTCTTTATTGTTTTCCTTTTTTTCATTTGTTTGCTGCAAAAAATATTACTCCATCTATATCTTTGGCGGGGAATTAAACCCAAACCATTTTATAGTACTTAAATATATTAAAAATAAAGTAGTTATCATAGGAATAAGTTCCGTATAAACCCGTACTTCTGTGATATATGTTACGTAAATGCCAAAAATATAAAAGGGTATAATGGTCAGGTTCATATATATAAGCCTTCTATCGGGATACTTGCGCCATGCGCCGGTTGCAAAAAGCAGAATTACAAAAATGTAAAGTCCCCCAAAATTCAGCGCAAGATGTTTTAGCAGTACTTTGTTGCTTAAAAGCTCTGATACTATTTTAATATTTTCATAGTAACCAACCTCAAACGGGTCACCGGGGTTATTTCTGAATGCGTAGTTCAGCAGTAACTTTCCGCCAACTATTATTACTCCAAGTATGGCGGTATTAATAATTATTTTTCGTGTAAAAATAATTTTATAATTATACAGCATGTAAGAAAATATCAGGTAGCCAATAGTTTCTTTATTTAATATACCAAGTATAAATATCACAACCAGCCCGGTAAAATTATTGCGCGTAATAAAGTAAAGCGCGAACACCGTTAAAAGTATTGCCGTAAAATCGTAATACTGGAATGACTCGTTCAAAATTATGAAGTTCCATAATATCGGGTAAAGTATAACGGGCGTTATCCAAAGCAATAAATTTTTATTCCTGAAATATCTGCAAAGCAGTTTATAATAAACCACCTGTATCAGGTAAACTATAACCACGTTATACGCGCTGTAAAGATATTTACCGTACAGCATGGCTATTGGTTTAAAAAAATCAAACAAAACAGGCATTAGCAGTCTGAACTGGTATGGCTTTGAGGTTTGATATGAAGCAACGGCGTTCATGCTGTTCGGCGCGTTCCAGTCAAATGGGTTAACAATTTTTTTATGATATAAATAGCACAGCACAAATGATAATCCAAGATATAGAAACAGAAATCCGCCCGGAATTTTATTCGGCTCGCCTCTGTGATATCCCGACATATCAACCTGAGAAGGAACGTAATCGTAGTATTGACTGTAGCTCATATTTTAAAGTCCCCCTTGTAAAGGGGGAGTATTATTTTAAAACCAGTTACACTGTGATTAAACTTTTTTTTCAATTTACTAAAAATCCCGGATGGGGATTTGTCTTTTGAGTTTATTTTCAGCTATTAAATTAATATATTTTTACCCACCCATATTTAAATTTGAGTAAACGTAAACAGAGTTACATTTCTTCACACTCCTCTTTGGGAATGGTTACGGGGGGGTTTGTTCACGGATTATAATAAATCGGTACGCACCAATGATTACCTGCGACCCAATCACTGTTAGGCAATTCAACATCATGCTTTAATATCCGGTGACACTGCTCATCATAAACTTTACCGGTTGATTTCTCAATGGGGTCAAACACTATATATTTATAATAACCCGATACCATTCCATCCGGTAATATTAAACGGTTATTGTATTGGGAATCAAGCTTTAACGCATAATCATTTTTAAAATCTATAATATCCTTCAATCTATCTGTTTCTATTGCGCCTATTGCCGCCTGAAATTCCGTAATCCTGTAATTCAACCCGCGAACAACATAATCAAATTTTCCGTAATTGCGGAATTTCTTCGCATGTTCAATTACTTCTTTATGCTTTGATACCATCATACCGCCCTCGCCTGTTGTGATGGTCTTGGTGGCGTAGAAGGAATAGAATCCCGCATCACCCCACTCACCCGGATTTTTGCCATGCCATGAGGCGCCTGCTGCATGCGCGCAGTCTTCAAGAAGTATGATATTATTTTCTTTGCAGTAATTTGCGATTTTTTCAATTTCAAAAGCTAAGTGACCGCCAATATGCACTACCCATATAGCAGCAGGTTTATATTTTTCTGCTTTTGCCTTCATATCATCAAAGCTCACGCATAAGTCAAATTTATTGCAGTCAACAAACTGAACTTCTGCGCCTGCCTGCAGTGTTGCAAGCGGTGTTGCCATGAATGTATTTGATGGACACAAAACGGTCTTGCCCTTTAGCTTGTAGAAATCCAGCACAGCAAGCGCAGCGCCTGCCCAGCTTGAAAATGCAACGGAGCCAAGCTTATTCATCTCAGCCCATTTGTTTTCAAACAGCTCTGTGTAATAGCCTTCTGTCCATTTATTCGATGCAACTATCTTATCGAAAGCTTCATGCATCTTCGGCAAATCTCTTTTATCAAAACCAATTGAAAAATTCATGTAATAATATTAAACTCATTTTTTAAATCCCCCTTGAAAATGGGAACGATTTTTTTATTTCCCGTTTAAGACCTAAGAATTATACACAGACAAGAATGTCTGTGTTACTATTATTTGATTGATGTATGTCGCTCACCCAATGAGCTCTTCACTCGAATCAAAATAATGGTTATAGTAAACTTTCTGCTTCGGGTCCTTAATTTCCTTTGATTCAAGCTTACCCCATATTTCCGAAGCTGCACTGCTTATTGAGTGTTTAACCTCAAATCCGAGTTCACTCTGTATTTTCTTGAATGATACCCTGTAATCTCTGGCATCAACGCTATCGCCTTCAATGTTTACCGGAATTTCTTTTCCGCTTACACTCTTAATGCCCTCGGAAACAAGTTTCGCAACATCAGAAATTACATAATTCTGTTTTTCTGAACCTACATTGTATATCCTGCCGGCTGATTGCTCAAGCTTTAATACTCTTAAATATGCTTCTGCTGCATCGGGCAGAGAAAGCAGTGGACGCCATTGATTACCGCCAAAAACATTTATCCTGCTTTCGGTGAAAGCGGTCATAGTCATAGTATTTACAACAAGATCAAAACGCATTCTAGGTGAAAATCCATACAGCGTTGACATCCTCATTATCACAGGTTTAAAATTGCTATCTGCAATGCCCATAATGCTTTCTTCGCTGGATATTTTTGTTTTCGCATACAGGCTAACCGGGTTCAGCGGCGCTTCTTCATCAAGTATATTACTGCCAACTCCGTACACGCTGCATGTTGAGGCATAAATGAATTTTTCTACTCCCGCAATTTTTGCTGATGAGGCTACAACCTGCGCCGCAAGAAAGTTTGTTTCAACCGTTTGCTCTGGTCTGGCTTTGCTTGCGGGGTCGCCAACAACGGCGGCAAGCAGTATAACGCTCCCTGCATCTCGAATGGCTAGGTTAACGGTTTCGATATTGCGTATATCGCCTTCAATTATTTCCACACGGTCATCGCCTGAATACTTTTCCACTGAACGCCTGCCGTAAATAAAGCTATCCAGAATCCTTACCGGGTATCCTTCTCGAAGCAATCTATCTGTTAAGACCGCCCCAAGATACCCTGCTCCGCCAATTACCAATACTTTATTCATTTTTGTCATGCCTCTAGTCCCCCTTTTAAAGGGGGAGTATCGTTTCAGTTTTCGTTTCTCTTCAATTAATGTTTTATCTATTAATTCCCTCTATTATAAATGGGGATTTTAATACTGTACCAATTTCTTTTCATACCGCTCCTGACGGAGCTATAAATTCATAATACTATTGCTCATTACTCATTGCAAAATTGTCTTCACATACTTCTCCATCGCTTCGCGGTAAGAATATTTTGGTTTCCACCCGAGCATTCTTTCTGCCTTATCACTTGAAATAAACCTGCCTTTGTAATTACCTTTTCTGTCTTCTATGAACTTCACCTTCGCTTTTTTGCCAAGTATCTCTTCAAGCGTTGTAACTATATCAATTACTTTTATAACTTCCCTGCCGTTGATATTGAACTTTTCATTTTCGCCTTCGGGTTTTAAACAGCATACGTTTCCTTCGGCAAGATCGCGCACATAAATAAACTGGCGGGTTTGACTCCCTGTGCCGTGAATTGTAATTTCTTCGCCTTTTAAAATTTTATCAATAAATATCGGTGTTACCGTCGCAGCCCTTGCGCGCTCACCAAATGGAATACCATAACGCATAATGGTGTAATTCACGCCATACAGGGTTTTATAATTCATGCAGAACATCTCCGCTGCAATTTTTGATGATGTGTATAAGTGGTCCGGATTCTGAGCATATATTGTTTCTTCGGTGATCTGAGTATCGTCGTCACCCTCTACGCTGCCATAAATCCACTCTGTTGATGATAGCAGAACACGCCTTATATTATTTTCCCTTGCCGCTTCAAGCACGTTAATGGTTGAGCTTGATGTATTCATGTTTGATATAACAGGCTCCTGGAAAAATATATTAACATTAGCCTGCGCCGCCATGTGGTAGATTACATCAATCCCCTTTGCTGATTTCTTAAATTTTTCGGTATCATTAACATCCCCGATAATATTTTCGCACTTCTGCCCGTATATTGGAACTTCCAGGTCATATATGATTACGGTATGTCCCTCTTCCATCAGCACATCAACAACATGTGACCCAATAAATCCAGCTCCGCCCGTTACTAAAATTTTCATTTAAACCTGTTAAATTTTACTTTACAGCCGCTAAAATAGCCATATATTGAAGCATATAAAATATCTTAAATCCTCTCAATCATGGGGATTGATAAGTTAAGCCTATTGAAATTTCTCGTTTTCTTTGCGCTTTTGGCGGTTTTAAATCTTTCCGTAATCCGCACACTTCGACCGCATAGCAGTCACACATATATTATTTATGTTCGACTCCTTTGGAGTCGGTTTTTTACACAAATCAATTCTATAAACGTTTGACTCCTAACGGAGTCATTATTTCCTCATCCCCAATCTGCCTAGTCGGACCGGTTTGTGAACGGAACACTTTGACCGCGTAGCGGTCACACATTTATAAACCAAATATTCAAAATCATTTTGACCCCAGCGGGGTCACACATTTTTATAAACGATTGAATCCTTCGAAATCTTTATTTCCCTGCGCGCTTCTTAAAATTCTCAACATAATCACCGGCAAGCGAAGCCATAGAAAACTTCTTGACCGCATTGTTTTCAATTCCATATGAAAGTCTTTTAATTATAGATGGGTTTTTTATAATCTCCTCCATTTTTGCAGCAAGTCCTTGGGCAGTATTATCGAAAATAAGGCTGTCAACTCCATCATTTACATACTCCCTGAAACCACTAAGGTCGCTGCAAATTGCCGGCACTCCTTCGCTGTAACCTATTAATAACGGACCGCATTGTGTAACCTGCTCATAGGGCAGTATAAGCATATCATTCTGCTTATAAATACCGTGAATTTTCCTGTAATCTATGAACTCATCATATATTTTTGTGTACAATAAATTCTTGATCCTGCTCATGATTTCTTCGCTCCCGTATTTAAGCTTACCATAAATATTAAGCTCAAACTCAAGTCCCTTGTTTTGCAGGAGCGCGGCAGCATCAAGCAGTGTTTCAATTCCTTTGTACCGCTCAACCGAGCCGAAGAAAAAAAATTTTACTTTCCCCAAGCGCTCAACAGCGCTTACTTCGTCACCGCGCGCTTTGTAATAATCAATTACCGGTAGCTGAAACACAGGCGGGTAGAATCCATGCTGAGAGTTGAATATTTCAGCCTGTGTTTTGCTTGCTGCGCATATTTTTTTAAGCGCAAGCTTCATTGTCATTTTTACTGAAAATAAACCGTGTCTGTCTCCGCTTTCGGGGTGCATATCAACATCATGCATTACTACAAGAAAATTTTTTAGAATAATATCAGCAAGCAAAACCTGGTACACTGTCATAGTGTTGAACCATACTACGTCGGGTTTCATTTTTCTTATCCGCAGCAGGAAAAATATTTCAGCTAAAAAGCTAAGCGGGTTACGGAACCGTCTTCTCTGAATAAACTCCGCACTAAATTCTTTGCACCACCTGTCAATTTCAATGGTCTCTTCTCTTGCCTGAAGATATATCTTCAGGTCAACATGACCCTTTAGCCCCTTCGCAACGGTATAGCTATGGTCAATGTAGCTTTCGGAAGTTAAGTAAACTACTTTCAAATGAACTTTCTTAGTTTGCCGCGGTAAATAATTCTGAAACATCTTCTGCTTTAAGGGTATTCATGCAGGTAATGGTTTTATCGCATTTGTTAAGATAGCAGCAGAGGCAGTCAACTTTATCTGAATAAATTATCCTGCCGTTCCCGAATACATCAAGCTCTGTATGTGATGTCGGTCCCACGATAACCGCTGTATACTTTCCAAGCGCCGTTGCAATATGAAAACAAAGTGAGTCGGAAGTAAAAACTTCTGAGGCTAGCGATACAATACATATAAAATCTTCCATTGAATTGTCTGCTCCAAAGAAGATTATATTTCCGCGGTTAAGTTTTATTAATGTTTCAGATATTCCCTCATAAAAATCTCTGTCTTCATCTCCAGCAATTATCCCTATTGCTGTATCGGGATGTTTAATACTCAGTATTTTTACAAGCTCCGTATAGCCTTCCCCGGTCCATTTTTTATACTGCCAGCGGTTTCCGCCACCAAGATTTATAAGAATTAGTTTGCTGAACTTTTCCGGCAGAAATTTCTTTTTTAAGATCTCAGCGCGTTTTCTGTTTTCAGGGCGCATGTAAATATAAGGCTCAGAGCCTTCATACTTAAAGCCGCATATTTCATGTATTATCTCATGGTAAGTCTTTGTATTTTGTTTCTTTACGTTATCGTTTACACCCATCAAATACCACTCGTTTGCAGGTTTATTCATTGGATACGGCTTCCCGTTTACTAAGTAATATCCAAATCTTGATTTCGCGTTTATGGTATTCATTATTTCACAGCTATCTTTTCCGCTATCAAGATTTATCGCAATATCATACAGCTCTCCTGTAACATGCTCAAGCTCATCGGTTGTAAAATATATTTCATCTATCATATCGTTATCTTTCAATACATCGTATGAGCGCTCTTTGGTTATCCACGTTATACTGCAATCAGTGAACTTTTCCCTCAATGTTGGAAGTATAGATGTTGTTCTGAGCACATCGCCAACTGCATCAAGCTTAACTATAATTATTTTCTTCTCACCTTTTACGTCATCAATGATATCGGCTTCGGGTATATCCGGAAAACTGTCTTTTATCAAACCATCCTTCTCGTAAAAGCTGCAGTTACCGCAAAACACACCGCTTTCCTTATTCGGTTTGCACGGCCTATCACCATAAAAATGGATGCAGTCAAAATGTATTACAGGAAGTTCTATCATTAATGTTTACTTAAAACTCTATAATGGTACAATAATTTAAAAATCATTTTTTACACTCCTCTCTCCCTTGGGTAAAGAGGGAAACCGAAAACTAAACGGTATCATCTCCCCTCTCCTAATAGGAGAGGGGCAGGGGTGAGGTCTTTTAAATATTTTTTGTCTCTTCTACTATAAACGTAGGGCGTTTTCTTGTCGCGTCAAAGTTACGCCATAGGTACTCACCAACTATGCCGATACTCAAAAGAATAAACCCTCCTGTCATAAATATCGCGACAATTAGTGATGGTATTCCGAATAAAGGCACACCTGAAATTATTTTCCTGAGAATTACATAAATAGCCAGAAGTAATGCGGGCAGCCAGACAAGCATTCCGATAAATGAAGCTATCCTGAGCGGTCTTGCGGAAAATCCGAAGAAAGTATCAAATGCGAGTTTCAGTCTTTTAAAAAATGACCAGCGTGATTTGCCGTGTTTGCGCTCCCTCCGGTGGTAACTTAAAAACCTTCTGCCGAATCCAAGCCATATTATCTGCACGGTTAAGTGAGAATTTTTCTCATCCATATCAACCAGTATCTTTGCCTGCTCTTTATTTATCATGCAAAGGTCAAATCCGGTTTTAGGATACTCCGGCAGAACCAGCAAGCGGAAAATTTTATAGAACGCCGCGGAAAACAATTTTGAAAGGAACGGGTCTGAGCGGCTTTGCCTTACGCATAACACAAGATCGCGTTTATTACCAATTACCCATTCATCATACATTTGCGGAATAAGCTCCGGCGGGTCCTGAAGGTCAGCCGCTAGGAACACAACAGCATCGCCTGTGGCAAAGCTCATACCCGAGAGTATTGCTACATATGCTCCGTGATTTTTGGAAAGCTTAACCAGCTTAACTCTTGGGTCGTTTGCAGAAAATTCCTGCATAACTTTGTATGATTCATCCTTTGAGCCGTCATCAACAAACACCAGCTCGTAGTCAAACTTTCCAGAATGCGCCTTAAGCGTTTCGCTTAAAACCGAGTGTGTTTCTTTCAAAACATCCTGGTTGAAGTAAACCGGAATTATTACGGAAATTTTATCCAAATTATTGATTTTTGCGTAATTTTATAATTAATAATAAATAAATTTTATTATATATTAAATCCTATTAAAATTGTTAAAAAATTAGCAATTTGGGTTTGAAAATTATTATAATTGATGGATAAAAAACGTTATCGTGTGTGCCACCTGCTTTATGAAGAATACCCCAGAGATCCAAGGGTAAGAAGGTATGTAAATGCGCTGAATGAAAACGGTATCTACTGTATCATAATTTGCTCTAAGAAGAAAAATGACCTCTACTTTCAGGAATTAAACGGCAACCTGATTTACAGAATCCCCGTATCTAAAAAACGCGGGAGTTTTTTATTTACATTTATTGAATACCTACTTTTCTCCTGGCTCTCATCTTTTATGCTTATATATGCCGGATTAAAATACCGCTATAAGATAATTCATACACACACTCTGCCTGATTTCCTAATCTTTGCCGCTTTGTGGAACAAACTTTTTGGCACAAAGCTTATTTTAGACCTGCATGAAATATTTCCGGAGCTTTACATGGCGCGAACCGGCGCAGGGTTTAATTCGTTCAAGGTTAAACTCCTTAAGCTGGCAGAAAAACTTTCAATCGGTATAGCTGATGTAGTTATAACTATTCATGATAATGCGAAGGATATCTTCGTAGGGCGTGTTAAGAGCGCAAAAGATAAAATTCATGTTGTAATGAATTCAGTTGACCCCAAAGAGTTTCCAATGCCCGCTTCTCCTTCAGAAAATGAATTCATAATAATTTACAATGGTACAATAGTAAAACTGCTTAATCTTACCCTTGTGGTTGAAGCCGTAGCAAATCTTAAACTTGAAATGCCTGAAGCAGATTACGGTAAAATAGTATTCAGGCTTTATGGTGATGGACCTGCGCTTGATGAGATACTTGCGCTTGCAAAAACCAGGGGAGTTGCCGATAAAGTACAATATATGGGTTATCTCCAGCCCTCGGAAATGCGCCAAGAGGTTTTAAAAACCGGAGTACTGGTTCTTCCGCCTGAGAAAAATATTTACAGCGATCTCTTTTATACCATAAAACTCATAGAAACTATTTACCTCAAAATTCCCGTAATAGCCACAAGGCTTAATACATACCTTAAGTATTACAGCGAGGATTCATTGTTCTATTTTGATTCCGGCAATGTTGGGAAACTTTCACAGCAGATTAAAGAGGTATATTATAATAAGGAACTTGTAAATAAAAAAACCGCTAACGCAAGAGCGGATTATGATAAATTAAACTGGGAGATAATGCGCGAGAGGTATATTGTAATAATTAAGTCAATATTATAATTGTTGTT
>JANPBV010000230.1:0-10082 GCA_031430615.1 Ignavibacteria bacterium
CTTCAATTACCACTTTTAAATCCTTTATAGAAACCAAGCCTCCTGAATTTGATGATATACTTGAAACGAACCTGCGCGGCAGTTATCTTACCACGCGCACTGTCCTTCCTATTATGATGAAGAAAAGAAGAGGGCATATAATAAATATCTTATCTGTTGCTGCCCATACCGTTTTCACAAACAGTTCAACGTATTCAGCTTCAAAAGCGGGAATGCTTGCAATGTTCAATGTCCTGCGAGCCGAAGTTAGGAAGTTCAATATTAAAATTTCCAATATCATGCCCGGCGCTACTGATACTCCAATGTGGAGTCCCGCATCACGGCAAAAGTATTCATCACGTATGATGACGCCACGTGATATTGCTGATATAACTTTCCAGGTTGCCAACCAGCCAAGGAAAGTTGTGATAGAAGATGTTGTAATAAAGCCTATCAAAGGAGATTTGTAGATTGCGGATTGGGGATTGAAGATTTCGGATTTAAATTATTACATCAGCCTTCGGGCTGCTTTTTTTAGGTATAACTTTTTGCGAGGAACGAAGTAAAGCCTGACTGCTACTGCAGTAAGCAATCTTAATAATATATGCATTAATTATTGAGATGACCCCAAGGGTAACAGCTTCGAATTGAATCTTGCAATCTCAATTCAAAACTCGCAATATTATCAGACTACAAAAGTCTGGTCTTTCTATCTAAAATAATGTAATAATAAAGTTTTAATTAATTCCTAAAATATGAAAAGACTTTTGTAGTCTGTAGATGTTGTAATTTAAATTTATAATTATGAAATTACTAAACAAAATTGCAGTAATTACGGGAGCCGGTAAAGGTATCGGAAAAGCTACGGCAGAGCTTTTCTTAAGAGAAGGCGCTAAAGTTGTATTGACATCACGAAACCAAACAGACCTGGAACAAATTCTTGATGATAACGAAAACAAGAAAGAAAATATTTCCTTAATTGCCGGGGATATATCAAAGGAAGATACTATCAATAAAGTAGTTGATGAAACTATCGGTAAGTATGGTAAGATAAATATCTTAGTAAACAATGCAGGGTTTGGAATATTTGATAATTTAGTTGATTCCAAACTTGATGATTTTGATAAAGTGTTTAATACAAATGTTCGGGCTTTATATCTTTTGACAAAGGGTTTTTTACCTCACATGATAAAGGAGCAATCAGGCACAATAATAAATATCGCATCAGTTGCGGGTAAACAGGGATTTGCAACAGGCTCCATTTACTGTGCATCGAAACATGCTGTAATGGGTCTAAGCCGCGCGTTAATGCTCGAAGTGAGGCAGTATAATATTCGTGTTGCGGTGATTTGCCCGGGTAGTGTTGCAACAGATTTTTTCAGGACGGAATCGCAGGCTTCACTTTCATCACATAAGGATACGGTACTCCATGCTGAGGAAATTGCAGAGACAATATTGCTGACTGCATCACTACCTGAGAATGCAATGATAAGTGAAATTGAAATAAGACCAACAAATCCGAGGAAGTGAATAATGCAACACAATAAAATTTTTGCGAGCGAAGCGAAGCAATCTCGTCATTTAATTGGTTCATTTATGAGATTGCTTCGGGTTAAATCTCGCAGTCTCGATTTAATCCTCGCAAAGGTGGCATTGGTATTAATATTTTCAACTTGTGTATTATATTCTCAGGAAAATAATATTGAACTTGTTGAAAGCATTCCCGTTGAAACGACACTTGATAATCCTGATATACGCAACACACAAGAAGTATGGCTTGAGATGATAAACTCCGCGCAAAAGACCCTTGATATAGAGCAGTTCTACATTTCAAACGAAAAAGGTGAGCCGCTTGATACAATACTTGGAGCAATTGTTGCCGCTGGTAAAAGGGGAGTGGTAGTTCGCATTATAATTGATGATGGTATGTACAGAACATATCCTGATGATGTTGAATGGCTCGAAAAACAGAGTGCCAATATTACCAAACATGTCATAGATTTTAAATCCTTAGCAGGTGGCATACAGCATGCCAAAATGATAATTAAGGATGACTATGAAGTATTTATTGGCTCGCAGAATTTTGACTGGCGGTCATTAAAACATATTCACGAGCTGGGGGTAAAAATAAAACAAACAGATTGCCTGGGGGTTTACAGGGGTATATTTAATTCAGATTGGGAGTATTCAGGAATTAATGACGGTAAAAGCTGGGAATGCGGCATTTTTACTATAAACAAGAACTTTCATATTGATAGTGACCTTTACGGAAAATGGATAAGGGTTGAACCAACTGTTAGCCCGGTAAAATTTGATCACATAAACGGATATACAGATATAGAAGTAATATTGAGTATGATCAGCCAGGCAAGAACAGAAATCAATCTCCAGTTTTTATCATATAATACCGTGACAAAAGAAGGATATTGGGAGGAAGTCGATACCGCTCTTATTTCTGCAAGTAAAAGGGGAGTGAAGGTTAAATTAATTGTTTCGGATTGGAATTTAAGCAAAACCGCAGTAGAACATTTTAAAGAGCTTATCCAATATCCCAATTTTGAAATACGTTATACTGAAATTCCGGATTATTCAGGTGGATTTATACCATATGCCAGAGTTGAGCATTGTAAATTCATTACGGCTGACTCCCTTTGCTGGATAGGCACAAGCAATATGAGTTACAGCTATTTTTATGAATCAAGAAATTTCGGGATAATGTTTAATAGCAGGATATTTGCGGAAAGGATCCGTGATATTTTTTATAAAAGCTGGGACAGTGAATATGCGTATCCGATTGAACCAAATGTTGAATATCAGTCAAGACCAAGAAATTAGTTATTTATAATAGAGATTCCCGCCTACGCGGGAATGACAAAGAGTAATAGCTGGAACAGTGAATATGCGCATCCGATAGAGTCAAATGGTGAGTATGTGCCGAGAAAACGAGATTAGTAGGAATATTTTATTTCACGCACCATGCCGGCGGCAGGCAGGAAGTCGCCAAGGCGCAAAAAAGAGAAAATAATGTTAACAGCATAACTCTCGTGCCACGAATAGACACAACGATTTTTCTGTAAAAGAAGTATTCTTAAAGTTTAGTCAGAATATTATAAATTCTAATTTCGTGGAACGAGTATTTTCTATGCAAATATTGAAATATTTCTAGCAAAATCACCAAGAAGCAAAAAATGATAAGACTTCAAAAGTCTGACCATTCTTTTTAATTGCCAGTAGTATTCAGAATTTAAGTTTTTTTTGAAATATGACAAGACTTTTGAAGTCTTAAAATATGAAAAAAGCCCCAACTTTCGTTGAGGCTCAATTTTTCAATCTGTAATCTGATAAATCTGCTAATCTTTAAATCGATTAATACATGTCACCGTAGCCGCCGCCCGGAGGCATCATTGGGGCTGGTTTTTCCTTTTCAGGTTTTTCACATATTACCGCTTCGGTGGTAAGTAACATAGAAGCAACAGAAGCAGCATTTTCCAAAGCTACGCGGGTTACTTTTGTTGGATCAATAACACCGGCTTTTATCAGGTTCTGGTATTCTTCGGTCAGTGCATTGAAGCCGTAATCATCTTTGTTCTTTTTAATTTCATTGATAACTACAGATGCTTCTACGCCTGCATTTTCAACTATCTGTCTTAAAGGAGCTTCGATAGCTTTTTTGATTATTTCGATGCCAATTCTCTGGTCATCATTAGCGCATTTTAATTTATCCAGTGAGCCTGAAACCCTGATGAAAGCAACTCCGCCGCCCGGTACTATACCTTCTTCAACAGCCGCGCGTGTAGCATGTAAAGCGTCTTCAACTCTTGCTTTCTTTTCTTTCATTTCAATTTCAGTTGCAGCGCCAATTTTTAATACGGCAACACCACCGGAGAGCTTTGCAAGTCTTTCCTGTAATTTTTCTTTATCGTAATCGCTTGTTGTCTTTTCGATCTGCGCTTTTATTTCATTAATGCGTTTCTTTATATCTTCTTTCTTTCCGGCGCCTTCAACTATGATAGTGTTATCTTTATCAATAACAATTTTCTTAGCTGTTCCTAGGTAAGTTACTGTTGCGTTTTCAAGCTTGTATCCTTTTTCTTCCGAGATAACAGTACCATTTGTCAATACTGCGATATCTTCCAACATTGCTTTTCTTCTATCGCCAAAACCCGGAGCCTTAACAGCTGCAATTTTCAATGTGCCTCTTAATTTATTAACAACAAGTGTTGCTAAGGCTTCGCCTTCAAGATCTTCAGCAATGATAAGCATTGTTCTGCCAGCCTGTGCAACTTTTTCAAGTATTGGGAGCAGATCTTTCATTGTTGAGATTTTCTTGTCATAAATTAAAATGTAGGGATCTTCTAAAACTGATTCCATAGTATCTGCATCTGTAACAAAGTATGGTGAGAGGTAACCTCTATCAAACTGCATACCTTCAACTATATCTACTGTTGTATCTGTGCCTTTTGCTTCTTCAACTGTGATAACACCGTCTGTGCCGACCTTCATCATAGCATCTGCAATAAGCTCGCCAATAACCTTATCGTTATTAGCAGAAATTGAACCGACCTGCGCTATTTCAGTCTTGCTGGTCTTATCAATATTTTTGCTGAGTTTTTTTAAACCTTCAACAATACTTGATACTGCAAGATCTATTCCGCGCTTTAGGTCCATTGGATTTGCGCCTGCTGTTACATTCTTTACGCCTTCAGCATAAATAGCCTGTGCCAGAACGGTAGCTGTTGTTGTGCCATCACCTGCAACATCGCTGGTTTTGGATGCAACTTCTTTAACCATCTGCGCGCCCATATTTTCAATGGGGTCTTCAAGCTCAACTTCTTTTGCAACGGTAACACCATCTTTGGTAACTGTTGGTGTACCGAATTTTTTATCAATTACTACGTTTCTGCCTTTTGGTCCAAGTGTAACCTTTACGGCATTTGCTAATTTATCGACACCTCTTTTTAAGGCGCTTCTCGCCTCGGTATCGAAATGAATTAATTTTGCTGACATATTATTTATCTCCTAAGTTTTTCGTTAAATTAATGAGACCCTTCGCTGCGCTCAGGGTTAATTGTTACCCTATTACTGCGTAAACATCACTTTCGCGCATTATTAAAAATTCATCATCGTTAAGTTTTACCTCGGTGCCGCTGTATTTGCCGTATAAAACTTTATCGCCTACTTTAAGATCCATTGCAACTTTTTTTCCGCTGTCATCGGTCTTGCCGTTACCTACTGCGATTATTTCGCCTTCCATAGGTTTTTCCTGCGCTGTATCAGGTAAAATAATACCGCCTTTTGTTACTTCTTCTGGAGCATTAGGTTTTACAATAACCCTGTCTCCGAGTGGTGTTAATTTCATTTTAAATCCTCCTAAATTATTAAATTATAAGTATTTATGATTTTATTGTAATAGTTAGCACTCGCTAGCTATGAGTGCTAAAATAATATAATTACTTTTGTAAGTCAATGGTTCCTTTAATACCTAATAATGTAATAATAAAAACCTAAATTAATGATTATATTTGAATAATCACTAAAACTGGAGGTGAGATGAAATTCCTTGTCATCATTTTACTCGGCATTACCCTATATGGTAATACATCGGATACGTATGCATGGGATTCAACTGCGGCAAAGTATATGCCTTTACAGGTAGGTAATGTATGGGTGTATAACTGTTCAGCAATTGGTATGGCTTGTAATTGTACTATGATCTATCGTTACAAAATTATTTCATCTTTAGTGATAAATTCAAAGATGTACTTTATTTTCCAGCAAAATTCTTTTACAGGCAATTGCTGGAACGGATGTGTAAGTTCAACAATTTATGATTCCTTGCGGGTAGATAGTATTAATGGCAATGTTTATAAATATTCTGCTGTTGGCTGTTCAAATACTCCATTTGAAAAATTACAGGATAGTTTGAACGCCAGACAAGGTGATACCGTAAAAAATAATTGCGGTATATCTCAATATAGATATATATGTAATGACACATCTAACCAAATTATATTCGGGGTTTCAAGAAAAACAAAAGTTTTTTCAGAAACCCAATTTGAAACAGGTTATGGCAGGGGATATGCTGATGGAATTGGTATAGTTTCATCAGGTTACGGAAGTATTGTGTGTTCTAATAATTCCACGTTAAAAGGTTGCGTTATAAATGGAATTTTATACGGTGATACATCTACTGTTGTTGGCATTAATCAGATCAGCTCGGAAATTCCCGATAAATTTGAATTATCACAAAACTACCCCAACCCGTTCAACCCAACAACGCATATCGGATTTCGGATTGCCAAATTCGGATTGGTAAAATTAATAATCTATGATGTACTTGGCAAAGAAATACAAATATTGGTAAATGAACAATTACAGCCGGGAAGTTATGAGGCTGACTGGGATGCATCAGCTTATTCAAGTGGAGTGTATTATTATAAGCTTGAATCGGGAAGTTATATGGAATCAAAAAAAATGTTGATGGTAAAATGACTATGTCATTTTACCTGAAATCCCGAAAACCTCGGGGGTATTAATAAAATAGTAATTACTAATTATTATGAAACAATATATTGTTTTAACTATTATCGGTATCCTTTTGCTTGGAATTACAGAAAATTCGAATGCATGGGATTCAACTGCATCTAAGTATTATCCATTAACAGTAGGGAATACCTGGTCATACAGGCATAATAATTTTGCGCAGTTTTCATGTTTTCCATACACGTATTACAATTTTATCGTTTCAATCGATTCCCTTGTTAACAGACCAAATGGAAAGCGGTATTATAAATTCAGTAATGGAGTATTAAGAAGAATTGATTCTGCATCAATGAATGTATATACATATAACGGAACGGGAGAATGCTTATTTGACAGCCTGCTTTCCCGTAAAAATGATACTATGCGGATATGTTCATTCAATACTTCATTTATTAATGATACTTCAATGGTAACCTTTCAAGGTGTGCCAAGAAAAACCAAAAAGAATCAAAAATATATTATTGGTGATTTCCATCACATATTAATGTATGGTATTGGTTTTTATTATGAAATTGCATGTGAAGGAGGAGGATACAACAGAACATTGAATGGTGCAATAATTAACGGAGTTCAATTTGGTGCAATACTTGGTTTAAATTCAGGTAATGAAATTATACCCGAAAATGTATCACTTTCACAAAACTACCCCAACCCGTTCAACCCAACAACACATTTCGGATTTCGGGTTGCCAAATTCGGATTGGTACGGCTAAGTGTGTATGATGTTTTAGGCAAAGAAATTCAATTATTGGTTAATGAAGAATTGAAGCCGGGTAGTTATGAATTTGAATGGGATGCTGTCGATTATCCAAGCGGAGTTTATTATTATAAATTAAAAGTTGAGACGTCCCAGGGGGACGTCTTTACAGATACGAAGAAAATGGTTTTAATAAAATAGGGGGTCTCTGAGATGAAAACTTTTATATTAATGTTATTCTTCAATTTCACTTTACTTTTTGCACAAGATACAGGTATTGTAAAATATTTGCCTTTAAAGACAGGTAATATTTGGATCTATAATTATATTGGTTCTTCCAGTTCAGGAAGTGTGAAATTAACAATAACAGGTACTGTCATAAATAATTCACACATTTTTTATAATTTATCACAAACCGGCACCCCGTGTGCTTGTTCATTTAACTCTTATTCTCCGTTCTTAACTCAACTTAATTCCGGAATTAGAATTGATAGTTCAACAGGAAATATTTTATGGAACAGACCCGGAACTTGTACCTGGAATCTAAATGAGTCATTCCTTGACTCATTGAAAATGAATCCCGTAAATTTAGTTAATACTTCCTGTTATACAACTTCCTGTCAGGACACAAATAATCAGAATATTTTTGGCACTTCACTAAAAACTAAATTGGTAGGATTACCTGTTCCAACTTATTATATGTTCAGAAGGTATGCAAAGGGTATTGGTTTGGTTTATTCGGTTATGGGCTGCTATGCTGGTACTACTTGTGTTTATACTCTTAGAGGATGTGTTATAGACGGAATTGTTTATGGTGATACAAGTTATCTAACTGGTGTTAACCAAATAAGTACAGAAATTCCCGATAAATTTGAGTTACAACAAAACTATCCTAACCCGTTCAACCCAACAACGCATTTCGGATTTCGGATCGCTGAATTCGGATTGGTGCGACTTACTGTATTTGATGTTTTAGGTAAAGAAGTTCAGTTATTGGTTAATGAAGAATTGCAACCAGGGAGTTATGAAACCGAATGGGATGCATCGGCTTATCCAAGCGGCGTGTACTTTTATAAGCTTGAAAGCGGCAGTTTTACAGAAACTAAAAAAATGGTTTTGATAAAATAGATAAAAAATTATTATGAAAAAATTATTCTTATTAATGTTTTTCCAGTTAGTCCTTTTAGGGAATATTGAAAATTCTTTTGCTTGGGATACAACTGCTGCAAAGTACATGCCATTACAGGTAGGGAATGTGTGGGTCTATGGTGCAGGATATTCTTCAATTTATGGTAGCGGATCGGCATTTGATAGATACAGGATTACCGGAACTCAATTGATAAATGGAATGTTATTTTACATTTTTGATCATACACAAGTTCAGATAAGCGGAACCTACAGTTGCAGTTCACGGTTGTTTTCAGGTGATTACCCAATCAGGATTGATTCTGCAAGTATGAATTTATATAAAAATACTGTTTGCGGCTCTTCATCGGAAGCTATGATTGATAGTCTTGCATCAAAGTTTAGGGATTCTTCAATTACATGCCCCAATTTTCTCGGGACTAAAACAGCCTTAAATGATACCTCAGATTTTTATATTTTTAACTCTTATTTTAATGCCAAGAAATTCGCAACTGTAAATATAAACGGAGGTTATGATCAGACTTACCTTGAGGGAATAGGTCTTGCACGGTATTATTATTCAGTAAGCAACGAAATATGTAATATTTTTTTAAAAGGCTGCATTATCAATGGAGTAATTTATGGGGATACTTCTATAATTGTCGGCATTAATCAGATCAGTACCGAAGTACCCGATAAATTTGAGTTATCTCAAAACTACCCTAACCCGTTCAATCCAACAACGCATTTCGGATTTCGTATTGCGGAATTTGGATTGGTGCGGCTTACTGTGTATGATGTTTTAGGTAAAGAAGTACAGGTATTAGTTAATGAAGAGTTGCAGCCCGGAAGTTATGAAGCCGAATGGAATGCAGCCGACTACCCTAGCGGGGTATATTATTATAAGTTAGAGTCAGGCAGTTATTCAGAAACAAAGAAAATGGTTTTGATAAAATGAAAATTATTTTTACAATAATATTTTTCATTTTCGTGAGTTCAAATTTTTTGATCTCACAGCAGAGTCATAATATGCGGATGCTTGCGCACATAGAGGAGTTTGGATATACTTCATCATGCTGGGGGTATACTGCAAACGGAAGGGAATATGCAATTATAGGCTGCTATCTTGGCACATCGATTGTTGATATTTCAGATGAAAGTAATATTCACGAAGTTGGATTTGTTCCAGGTAATCCAAACGGCTGGCGTGAAATGAAGACCTACCGTAATTATTTATATGTTGTATCAGAATCTAACTATAGCGGAATACAAATAATTGATCTAAGCTATTTGCCTGATTCCGTTCATTTAGCCAATACAATTCTATTTCAAGGATATTCAAGGGCTCACACTATATCTCAAAGCGGGCATTATTTGTATATAAATGGCGGAAACTACGGTTCAGGGGGCATAGCTGTATTGGATATTGGAGGAGACCCTGAAAACCCTGTTAAGCTTGGCGAGTGGGAAAATGATTATGTTCACGATTGCAGAATTATTAATGATACAATATGGGCATGTAATCCGCTAACAGGGAAAGTAACTGTTATAGATGCCGTAAATAAAGATAGCCTTAAGACAATTACATCATGGGTGAACGGATCGTATCCAGTTCCTCACAATTGCGCTTTAACAATAGATAATAAATATCTTTTTGTTTGTGATGAAAATTTTAATAATCCCGGAAAAGTAAAGATTTGGGATGTTTCAAATAAAAATGATATTATATACATGTCTG
>JANPBV010000231.1:0-4278 GCA_031430615.1 Ignavibacteria bacterium
TGTAGTAATACCATACTTCGCGGAAATTTCCTTCACTCCCCTTATGAGCTTTGTCATATTCGCTCTTGGAACAACGGTATCTTCTTCCTTGTAGGGTGAAATTGATTTCACTGCTTCACCAATACCGCGCCTGAGTGACCACACATCCTGAACTTTCTGCTCATCCTCGGCAAGTACCATATCAAGCGGGTTAAATTCCTCAACAACTTCCGCAATTTGCTCAATATCTTTATCCAGTATTTCGGGATAATTCCCGTCTACTTCAATGAATAATTGCGCTTCGGCATCACTGTTCGGGAATTTTTTATTCTGGCGCTCCTCAGCAGCAGCAACTGCGGCTCTCTCCATAAATTCAATTGCTGATGGAGTTATCCCCCGCTGGAAAATTTTAGCAACGGCATCAGTAGCATTTTCAAGTGAGCCAAATGCCGCAAGAATAACTTTTTTATATTTTGGCAGCGGTATTAGCCTGAAATATATTTTTGTAATTACAGCAAGTGTTCCTTCGCTGCCAATAATAAGCTGGGTTATATTATAACCTGTAACATTCTTTAATACTTTCCCGCCGGCATTGATAATTTCACCTGTAGGAAGGACTGCTTCAAGTCCGAGGACATAATCTTTCGTTACACCGTATTTCACAGCTCTCGGACCGCCGGAACACTCAGCCAGGTTACCGCCTAAGTGACAGGAGCCTCGCGATGCCGGGTCAGGCGGGTAGAATAATCCAAGCTTTTCAACTGCTTCCTGGAAAACCTGTGTAATTACTCCGGGCTGGACAGTTGCCTGAAAATTCTGTGTATCAATTTCAATAATTTTATTGAAGCGTACCATACTCAGGCATATACCACCGTAAATTGTGAGAGCACCACCTGAGAGTCCCGTGCCACCACCTCGCGGAGTCACAGGAATATTGTATTCATTTGCAAGTTTGAATATTTTCGATATCTCCTCAGCAGTAATCGGTTTAACAATCACCTCGGGCGGAAAGTTTAAGTCTTCTGTCTCATCTTCTGAATGAAGTTTAATTGACTCCTCATCAATTAAGACATATTCTTTGCCAACAATATCTGCAAGTTTATCAATTATTTCAGGTGTAACTTTATTATACATTAATTATTTATTAAATCCGTTTGACTGTTTATGTATGGCAATAAGTTTCTTAAGTAATGCTTCAATTTTGTTAAGATTTAACATTGAGCTTGCATCGCTCAAAGCTTTTTCCGGGTTAGGGTGTGTTTCTATGAATATACCATTTACCCCGATTGCTGCGGCAGCTTTTGAAAGCGGCTCTATGAATTCCGGGTTACCGCCTGATACTCCTTTGTTTTTTGATGGCATCTGTACGGAGTGTGTCGCGTCAAATATCACGGGGTAACCGAAGCGTTTCATGATTTCAAGTGAACGCATATCCACAACAAGATTCTGGTAGCCAAATGTTGTGCCGCGCTCTGTAACCATAATTTTATTATTTCCTGCTTCTTTAACTTTATTTATCGGGAATATCATATCATCAGGCGAAAGGAACTGCCCTTTTTTGATGTTAATTATTTTTCCTGTTTCAGCCGCAGATTCAAGCAGCTCGGTCTGCCTGCAAAGAAATGCAGGTATTTGCAGTACATCTACAAATTCGGCAGCTATTTTTGTCTCAACCTCGGAGTGGATATCAGTCAACACCGGAATTTTTAACTTTTCCCTGATATTACCTAATATAGTAAGCGATTCAATTACGCCAATTGAGCGGAATGATGCGCCGCTTGTCCTGTTAGCTTTTTTATATGATGCCTTGAAGATAAAGGGAATATCCAGCTTCTGGGCTATGGCTTTTAACCTTTGGGCTGTTTCGAATGTAAGTTTTTCTGACTCCACCACACATGGACCTGCAATTAAAAATAGCTGTTTTGTGTTATTTAAGTTAAAGGTCTTATTGCCGTTTTTTATGTTGATCTCCGGCTTTTTAAATTTGTGTGATTCGGCTTTGGTAGTTGATTTTGTATTCAATTTTTACCTGATTTAGCCACAAAATTAAAGAATAATAGCATTTATAACAACGCAAAATATAGTAATTAATGGTTATTTTCGTGCCACGAATAGAGTATTCTATATTTTATTAACAAACAGTTATTTTCAGATTATTATAAGTATAGTAGAAACTGATTTCGTGGAACGAATAAATTAATACAATTTGAGGGAGGTAAGATATTCGGGGCACTAGAAAAACAAAATTAATTAACCCGCATATAGGGATTGATTTTACAAACATAGTTCATTAAAATTAACAGGAAATATCAAAGAAACACCACAGTAATACTACAACCATGAAAAAACTCATAATACTCACAGCTTTCCTTTTTTCTGTAACAACAATATTTGCCCAACAGGCAGACACACTTAAGCCTAAACTTAAAACCAAACGTGAAGCGGAAAACAACTGGTCTCTGAACCTGAGCTTTAGTGATAACGGCTTCGGTTTTGGAGCAACTAAGTATTTCAGTGTTTCAAAAGATATTTCTTTTAATGCGGCTATTTTATTTTCAGGGGCTAAGGATGACAGGGAGTTTGACCAGACTGATATTTTCGGGAATTCGCTGACACCGTATAAGGTAAACAGATTGTTTATGTTCCCTATTATTAATTTAGGAATGCAGATAAGACTTTTCCGCGAGGATGTAACTGATAATATGCGGCCTTTTGTTAATTTTGGTATATCACCTGCGGCAATAATGTACACACCATACAGCGAGTCGTTCTTTTCAAGTTTTAAGTATGCAAAGGCTAAATACACAGTTGGCGGTTATGCCGGTGTTGGGCTTGATTACGTGACTAACAAATCCTCAGGTCTAAGCTTTAATTTACGGTATTACTATCTAAGTCTATTTGGTGAAGGTATTAATAGTATTTCAACAACAGAAAAGAAAAACTTCGGCGGGATATATTTTATTTTCAGTTATAATTTTTTGAAGTAAAGTTTTCATTGTTGTTGGTGAACTTCCTCTGCAAAAGCATTTTAAGTCAGGAAACACCAACAACGGGGGAATTCAGGTAGTGTCAGGTTTAAACCTGACACCACTAAAATTGTATGTGTTCCCAAACTGGAGTTTGAGAACAAGATGTAAGTATAAAGTATAATGCAAAGTCTCTTGGTTTTGGAGGACTCTGCATTTTTATTTTATCAAAGCATCAAACTCTGCTTCATCAATCACCTTTACGCCAAGCGATTCAGCCTTCTTTAGCTTTCTTCCGGCTTCTGCTCCTGCTAACACGTAGTTTGTTTTTTTGCTGACTGATGATGCCGCTTTGCCGCCCAGGGTTTCGATAAGCTCTTCGACTTCCTCCCGCTTGTACTTTTCAAGTGAGCCGGTTACAACAAAGGTTAATCCTTCAAGTTTGTTTGAGGATATTGCAGTACTTTCCATTTCAAAATTAAGCTTTGCATCCCGTAGCTTTTTTATCACCTGCAAATTACTTTTTGTATGGAAGAAATCATACACACTCTCAGCTATCCTTGGACCTACTTCATGAATGCTTTCAATTTCTTCCTTTGATGCTGCTATAATATTATCAATATTTTTGAAATGTTTTGCAAGTACTCTTGCGGTTCTATCGCCAACGTGCCTGATACCAATTGCATAAAGAACTTTTTCAAACGGGCGTTCTTTGGAGCACTCAATTGAATTCAGTATGTTATCAATGCTCTTCTCGCCAAACCTATCAAGCATTTTTAACTCTTTTACTTTCTTACCTAACTTATAAATATCAGTGATATCCTTTAAGTAGCCAAGCTGTATGAATTTCTCGAGTATCTGGAATCCAAGCCCTTCAATATCCATAGCTGTCCGGGCAACAAAATGCTCCATCCTTCCCTGCACCTGCGCGGGGCAAAGTGAATTTGTGCAATAATGATTCGCCTCACCTTCGGGTCTGACAAGCGGATGCTTGCATTCAGGACATACATTGGGGAATTCATAAGGAACAATTTTTTTAGTTCTTCTATCCTTAACTACTTCAACAACTTTCGGTATAACATCGCCGCCCTTTTCTATCTTAACATAATCGCCAACTCGTATATCTTTACGCTCAATTTCACCCGAGTTATGAAGTGTTGCCCGTGATATGGTTGAACCAGCCAGGAAAACCGGCTCAAGCTCAGCCACGGGAGTTATTGTGCCAATTCTGCCTACCTGCAGAGTAATATCTTTTAGCTTTGTTACAGCCTGCTTGGCTTTGAATTTATATGCGATTGCCCACCTTGGACTCTTTGCAATAGCGCCAATTTTA
>JANPBV010000232.1:0-2382 GCA_031430615.1 Ignavibacteria bacterium
CAATCTCAGAGATTTTACTTCTTAATGAATTAACTTTTGCTTCTTGCAGCTTAACTTCAGGTTGTTCTGCACTCAATATTTTTCTTATTACATCTAGTTTCACTTCTTCGGCCTTAAGCTCACCTTCTAAAGTAAATACAGATTGCGCTGAAGCTTTGATCTGTAAATCAGGGGCAATACCATATATCAACTGGAATGACTTCAAAGTGTCTTCAGCTCCTGCAAGATCCTTTTTAGCCAGTAAATACCTTTGTTCAATAAATTCTCTATTGTTTTTTGCTTGAAGAACATTTAATTCAATATTAATTTTATTTAACTCATCTAGTAAATAATCAACCATTTCTTTTGCAAGAACCGGGTCTTTGTCATATACCCCAACATTCATAACTCCTGATAATTTATCTATGTTTATCTCTAATCTATTTTCCCTAAAATCCTTTACAGCATCTTCCATGAATTTATATTCATCTCTATTCATTAAATCAAATTTAATAATAAGAGCTTCCAAACACTTTCTACTATTTAGTATTTCCTCATATGAAGCAAGTTCTTTTGTTGACTTTCCGCCACCTAAACCAATATCATCTAAACCACCAATATCCGGTAAACCGGCATCCAGCATTCCAAGTAAACCACTTTTAGTGTTGCTGCTTTTAATTGTTGCTGAGGATAAATATATTAAATCAAGAACAAAAAAATATTGTAATATAGATATTAAAGTAATAACAAAAGTTAGCAATAAAATCTTTTTCATATTTCTGAAGAAGACAACTATAACATCAATTATTGAAAAAGATTGTTTCACACTATTCTCGCTAGTGTTTAGATTATTTTCCTGCAAGTTTGTACTCCTACTTTTGTGATTGAATTACTAATAATGTTAATGTTATAACGCTAACTATAACACCGGCTACTTTGGAAATAAGGTCTATATCATATGCGAAATCACGCTTGATTATACGCGGTACGTATACAAAGTCACTTGATTGGATTGTAGCTTCATCTTTCTCAAGCCACTCTCGTGTTTTAAATTTTATTACACGTACTTCATCTTCGTCAGCACGCTCACCATACCCTCCTGCTGCATCAATGTAGTATTGAGCATCGGCTCCTTCTTTGTAAGGAACAAATCCCGGACGATTAACCTGTCCATACACGTAAATCTCTTTTTTATTATCTGCTATATATATAATATCGCCATTTTTCAATGTTATATCTTGTGATTTATCGCCATCGGAGAGTTTATCAAAATCTACATTTACTCTTCCAATTTTATATAAAAGATCCTGGTCAAAACTTTCCCGTTCTTCTTTATTCGATACAATATCATTTAACCTGCGTGTGAACACATTCTCTATAGTGTCACGATTCTTTGTTTGTAGAAAGAAAGTATCAAGTTTCCTGTAAACCTCAGAGTTGGGTAAATAGGAATTAGGTAACAACCCACCTGCCTCATAAATCACGTCAGATAGTTTTGTTGTATTCAGAGTTATTGGATAGTTACCGGGTCTTACTACTTCGCCAAGGACTAATACTTTGAAATCCCTTCGCTGCTCTGCAAATGCACTTACATATATCCTATCATTAGCCTGCAGTCTTAATCTCTTATTATCCTCATAACTGACTATCAATTTTTCCATTTTTGTGGCCGTAGGGTCCAATCTTGAAATGACAATACTATCCATATTTGCTACTGATGTAACTCCACGTATAAGCTGAATTGCAGTTTCCAGGTCATCACCTTCAATATATTCAAACACTCCAGGAAATTGCACTGCTCCCTGAATGGCAAGGAATCTACCTTCCCAATCATATTTCTGAAGTACAAGTACATCACCTTCTCTTAAAAAAGGGTTGTATTTTTCATCCCGTGTAGCAAAATATTTATAAAGGTCAATTCTTTGCTGCTCTCCATTTTTTCTTTTCAGTATTATATTCCTTAAACTAAAATTATATCTTTCACCTGGCTGAGTGCCTGATTTCACCAATGAAACACTATCACTGAATATAAATGATATTATTGAACTAGCCCTCATAATTGCAGAGGTAGGGTAATTTCCCTGACCAACACCCGACACTGTTATGATAAATCTTCTTGGTGAAACTAATGTCAATGTAATTTCTGCCGATATAAATCTTTTCTTGACAGCTGCAATAACCTTAGCTTTTGCTTCAGTTAACGTTAAGCCTGATACATTTACCTCACCGACTGAAGGTATTATAAGTGATCCTTCCGGACTAACAGCAACAGGCATTGGAGTATTTACAATACCCCAAATTCCCAGTGAGAATATGTCATTTGGACCAACGATATACTTATTTGCATCAATTGCACCTTCCATTAACTGATCATTATAAATCATGCCTGTACCTGAAGAAGGC
>JANPBV010000233.1:0-14396 GCA_031430615.1 Ignavibacteria bacterium
CTAATACAATATCCTGAACTTTATCGTATTATCAATTTCCTTAAGCTCGTTTATAACTTTCGGGTCATATTTTTTGCTTATATCGGTAATAACATATCCTATATGCTCATTGGTTTTTAAGTACTGACCTATAATATTGATATTATTCTTCGCAAAAACCTGATTAATCTTCGCCAGAATACCCGGCACGTTATGATGAATATGTATCAGCCTGTGTGCATTCTCAAACGATGGAAGCTGGATATTCGGGAAGTTCACACTGTAATATGAATTCCCGGAATTAACAAAATCAATTATCTTGCGCGGCACAAAGTTCGCGATATCTTTCTGCGCTTCATCTGTACTGCCGCCAATGTGCGGAGTTAATATAACATTCGGTAAATTCTGCAATCCGGAAACAAATTTTTCATCATTACTCTCTGGCTCATGTGGGAAAACATCAATAGATGCTCCTTTAACTTTTCCAGAAGTAATATTATTTATGAGCGCGTCAATTTCAACAACAAACCCACGGCTTAAATTCAGGAATATAACCCCATCTTTCATTAAGCGGAATTCTTTTTCACCTATCAGGTTATTATTCTGCTCGCTTCCATCAACATGAACGGATATTACATCAGCTTTCCTGAGCAGTTCTTTCATTGAGTGGCATTTCCTGGCATTACCAAGCGCAAGCTTTTCAAGTGTATCGTAATAATAGACCTCCATACCAAGGTCTTCGGCAAGTACAGAAAGCTGTGAGCCAATTTTTCCGTACCCGATAATGCCAAGTTTCTTTCCGCGTACTTCAACACTGTTCTTTGAAGATTTATCCCATACACCTTTATGAAGATTATTACTTTTATCAGGAATCCCGCGCATCAGCATAATTATCTCACCCAGCACAAGCTCAACCACACTGCGTGTATTGCTGAATGGTGCGTTGAACGCTATTATTCCCCTGCTTAAGCATGCGTTAAGGTCAATCTGGTTAGTGCCAACACAAAAGGCTCCAACACACAAAAGTTTTTTAGCTTTTGCCAGGACTCTATCTGATACAACCGTTTTTGAGCGGATACCTAAAATTGAGACATCCTTTATTTTTTCAGCAAGCTCAACTTCGCTTAGGCTTTTGGAAATTACTTCGACATTATAGCCTTCTATTTTGAAAAGCCCAAGCGCATCCCTGTGGATATTTTCCAACAGCAGTACTTTTATTCTGTTCTTTGGATATGATATACTCATTGGTAATTTTGAAATGTATAAAAATTCATCAAAACTTGGTGTAACATGGTCAGCTTTTTTTGTAACCTCAAGCCGCTCAATATTTTCTGTGAATGCGTAGAATTTATTTATAATCCCCGACTTTTTCAATTCATAATCAGTCTCTCCGTCACCAATTGCAATTAACTCACCCTTTAGCTTTAACGCTCTTAACTGCTTAACTTTTCCGTCATTACCCGAAAGCAGGTTCTTCTTATCAAATCCGGTAATATTCCCTTTTCTATCAAAAATAAAAGTATTCGCATAAACATTTTCCGCGGGGATACCGAGCTTTTTCACTACAGGAATTATATATTCCTTAAATCCACCGGATAAGATTATGATATTATTACTGTTTTTCCTGAGGAATAGAGAATTGCTGGTAATTGATCTTGATACCTGTTTGTTTAACTTCTTTACAAGCTGCTCAATATGTGTTCTGTTAGCTTTAAGCAAGCCTACACGCTTTGTAAGTGATGAAGCAAATGTAATATCACCGTTCATCGCAGCATTAGTTAATCCCCTTATCTCCTGACAAATAACTTTTCTATCGGGAGATTTCTTCAGTGCGATTTCAGCAAGCTCATCTAAGGCTTCAACTTTTACAAATGTGCTGTCAAAATCTATTATGAAGTATTTGTTTTGCATATTTTGGTTTTCCATTCAATGCCGAATTCTTATAAACGAGTATGAGATAACTATAAAAAATGACCAATAAAAATATTGGCCATTTTAAAAAACATTGTAACGCCGTTTCGCAATTTCTCTATTTCACTATTTTATTATATATGTATAATATCGTTATAAACTACAAATGCCATAAATCCCATCAGGATTATAAATCCAACATTCTGTACTACTATCTGTATTTTATGCGATACAGGTTTCCTGAATATCCCCTCGTAAAGCAGGAATACAAAATGCCCGCCATCAAGCGCAGGGAACGGCAGAATATTGATTATTGCAAGTGTGATAGAAAGCATTGCCATAAATCCAAGAAAAGATAAGAATCCGCCTTCGGCTGATTGACCTGCATACTGTGCAATTTTAACCGGACCGCCTACTGCTTTGGAAAATTCAATATCGCCCTTTATTATCTTCCACATAGATTTGACAAACAGTACAACACCGTAATGCCAAAGATCGCTCGCGCCTTGTGGAAATGCAGTCAATACGTTATACTTTATGATCTTAACTGTGCCGGTATATTTACCAATACCGATACCAATTGTGCTGTCCGCATCAGGCTTAACAACTCCGCTCATTGGCGCGCCGTTTCTTGTCCATTTTATCGCAATATCTTTGCCTGCGTTAGATTTGATAATATCAACAAACTGCTGTGAGTGAGTGATAGCGTTACCATTAGCTTCAGTGATAACATCGCCATTTTGCAAACCCATTGTTTTCGCAGGTCTGCCATCAGCAACCTGCTGAATGACAGGATCCATACTGCCAGGGTAAATACCAAGCGTACGCTCACCCTGATCTTTTAATTCATTCTTAGAGAGCAGAATATCTTTGATAACCCCTTTGGAATTGATCTTTAAATTAACATCTTCACCCATACTTTCAATGAAGATATTACCGCGAACGTCATCCCAGTACTGAACGGGGTTGCCGTTTATTGAAAGTATCATTGAACCCGGGATTACTCCGTATTTCGCCGCTAGTGAGCCCGGTGAAACATAACCGATAACACTGGTTTCCATTTTCTGCTTGCCTTCAACCAGGTTAATTGTATAGAATATTACAAAAGCCAGAAGCGTGTTCATGATAACACCTGCAGTGATAACGAACATTCTCTGCCAAACAGGTTTTGAACGGAATTCCCATGGCTCTGCTGGCTTATTAATGAAATCCTTATCCATGCTTTCATCTATCATACCTGCTACTTTTACATAGCCGCCTAATGGAAAAACACCAAGGCCGTACTCGGTATCACCTTTAACAAATTTGAATATCTTTAAATTAAAGAAATCAAAGAATAGGTAAAACTTATCAACTCTCATTTTACACAGTTTTGCCGCGGCAAAATGGCCGAACTCGTGAACAAATACAAGTATCACGATCGTTATAAGAAAGTAAAGAATTGTGCTTACTACACCCATATTATTTTGTTTATCTCCTTTTGCAATACAACTGATAATTTTCAGTTGAGTACCATTGCAGTCCCGAGTACTCGGGACTATATTATAAAACTTTTTTTATTTTTACGCCAACTCAAGTGATGCTTCTAAAACAATTTTCCTCGACCAGCTATCTATTTCCACAATACTATCCAGTGTTGGTGAAACATGATTTTCATGTTTATCTATTGCCCCTTTAATTAAATGGGGTATATCAGAGAACCTTATTTTTTCTCTCAGAAAGAGGTCAACAGCCGCTTCATTTGCTCCGTTTAAAACTACAGGGTAAGAACCCCCTTGTTTTATTACATCATATGCTAACTTTAAACACTCAAATTTATCCAGATCAGGCTCATCAAATGTAAGATTTTTCAATGATTTAAAATCTATTCTCGGGTAATCTGATGCAACCCTTGAAGGATATGTTAACGCATATTGGATCGGTACCTTCATATCGGGCACACCTAATTGCGCTTTTACAGAGCCATCAGAAAACTCCACCATTGAATGTATTATTGACTGCGGATGTATCAAAACCTCGATATTATCAGCTTCTATATTGAACAACCATTTAGCCTCAATAATTTCAAAGCCTTTATTCATAAGTGTGGCTGAATCAATGGTTATTTTAGTACCCATTACCCAATTGGGATGATTCAAAGCCTGCTCAATAGTTACATTGCCTAATGACTCTTTTGTAAACTCCCTGAAGGGTCCACCAGAAGCAGTTAAAATAAGTCCTGTAACTTCCTTCATAGGCTCACCCTGCAGGCATTGCAGTATTGCGCTGTGTTCGCTATCAATCGGCAGTAAATGAGATTTGCTCTTTGCTAGCATTGAGTAAATAAGCTCACCTGCAACTACCAATGATTCCTTATTAGCCAGCGCTATATCCTTGCCGTGTTTGATTGCTTCGATGGTTGGTATTAACCCGCTGAAACCAACGAGCGCATTTACGACAAGCTCAAAATCATCGCGTGCGGCAATTTCATTGATGCCTGCCTGTCCGCACAGAATTTCGCATTTATGATTTAAAGAACGTGAGCTAAGATCTTTGAAACTTTCTTCATTGAAAATTACTGCGGCTTTAGGTTTGAACTCTTCTATCTGGCTTACAAGTAACTCAACATTTGAATTTGCGGATATATATTTAACAGAAACCGGGTATGAATTCCGGTTAAGATTCCTTACAACTTCAAGCGTATTTTTACCAATAGAACCAGTAGAGCCTAAAACAGCAATATTCTTCATTTTAACCCGTTAATACAGTAATTTATGGTTAATTTTTGAAAGTTAGTATGCTAAATTTTTGATTGAGTATAATGTGTCAAAAACGCAAAAATTGTAACATATTCAGGGAAAGCCCTGAAAAGGGCTACTGCTTGTGTCAGGTCCTCAGACCTGACACAATTTGTTTTGAGGTAATAATGAGGTTGTTGGTGCTATGCCTTGTAGAAAGTAGAAATGAAAGGAAGAAAGGTTGCCTGCCCTTGCCCGTCTCTGACGTGGCGGCTTTGACGTGGCCGAAGGACTTTATGTTAAACAAGAACAATAAAATCAAAAAAATAACCACGAATTTCACTAATTACACGAATTTTGTTTTAAGCTCCCCTCCTGCAAAAAAATTGCCGAGCAATTTTGCTGTCCTGCCCTGGCGGGTTTATAACCTTGTAAAGGATTAAGTTGCAGACCCGACTTTGAAACGGGAAGGGAAGTGATATGGTCTCCCCCTTTACAAGGGGGAGTGGGCTTTAGCCCGAGGGGGTCTGAATTAAATGCAATGAAATGGGAAAATTTATAACAGACAGGAGGTTAACGAATATTATTTTAAAACTACCATTTTTTTAGTTTCTGTATATTTATCTGTAATCAATTTATAAAAGTAAATTCCGCTTGAAATGTTTTGTGAATCAAATGATACCTGATATGTTCCTGAACTTTGTTTTTCGTTGACTAATGTGACTATCTCTCTACCCATAATATCAAAAACAGTAATCTTCACATTTATGTTATTATTTACTATTTGATATTTAATTTTCGTACTTGGATTAAAAGGGTTTGGATAATTTTGGTGTAAATAAAAATTTGATGAAACCGTGCCAGGATCGCTTATTATTCCTACAGGTGGTTGTGAATATTTTATTGTTAAATAATCATAATTATTTCCGCCTCTATCACTTGTACCCGAAATATATATATTATAGAATCTGTCTGTTGCGACATTATAAGATACATCATCACCATTACCAGGCGGCTGTGAGTTAAAAACAATATCCCATTTTAATACACCACTGCTGTTGTATTTAAGTGTTATGAAATTGTATGCTGTTCCTGTACCAAAGCTTAGCCCGGTAAGGTAAATATTCGAAGAATCATCGATTGTAATATCATAAGGAGTATCTGTTGAATTATCTAAACCATTAAATCTTCTAACCCATGTTGAATCACCATTCGTAGCATATTTAATTGTTAATATATCTGAATTCCCGGAAACTAAGGCACTCTTCCCTGTAACATAACAATTACCAGATATATCAACACATACTCCTCTAACTTCTTCACTTATATTATTAAGATATGTTCTTACCCATTGCTGCGTACCTGTAGAATCAAATTTAACAGTTGTATATCCTGAAAAACCATCACCTGAAATAAAACAATTACTTTCTCTATCAACAGCCATATCCCTTGCAGTTTCAGTTCCATTTATTGTAAAATTACGATTCCATAATAATGTACCGCTTGTATCATATTTAAGCAAAAGATAATAATTTAGATTATTATTTGTATTTCTTCTGTTTCCTCTAACGTAAATTTTATTCCCTTCTCCAAATTCTAATTGTCCAGCTCCGCTGCTATAACCTGTCTCATTAAATAATCTGACCCAGACACTATCACCGTCCGGTCTATACTTTATTAAAATAGTGCTGCTTCCGCTTCCTCCAGTTAGGTAAATAAAGCCGTCAGGACCAATTTTCATATCTCCCGGCGTATCCGATATATCACCTGCCCCTGAATAAGTTTTTATCCATTGAGTAACGCCATTTACATCATACTTAATAACTACAATGTCATATGGTCCAAATAAATTCAGTCCAACATATCCTGTTACATACACATTTCCAGTGCTATCTGCAGTTATTCTGAAATTTCTATATGTTGTACCATTTCCAATATTATAAGTTCTCGTCCAAACCGTATCTCCATTTGAGTTATACTTTATTGTAAGTATTCCTCCAATACCGGATTGAATTGGAATATTCCCAAGCAGATAACAATTACCAACTTTATCCAATGCCATTTGGTTCACAAAAGCATTGCTGCTTCCACTCGGTCGCTGGAATCTCGCAACCCACTCCTGTGTTGGCTGAGCCGCCAAATAAAAAGTAAAAAGGCAAAAGTAAAAAATTACAAATGTATATTTTCTTTTCATTTACACTTCTTTAAATTTTAAACCAAATTTTTAATCTTAATCACCAAGGCAAAGGTGGTTATGGGTAGTCGTAAAACATATTTTTTCCGGGTCAAGTGTGAATAATATAATAATTTAAAAAATATCAAGGGTATTTTTCGGGTACCCTAAAAAACTGCTTTAGGGATAATTTGTCTCTTGCATCTGCCAATAACATATATTATATTATAGTAGCATGCATATTGCATATAAAAAACTCTACAAACTTTAATAATTATGTCCGCATCAAAAGAGGTAAATATGGATAGTCCGCTCCACATACTATTTCACGAAAAAGACGTGGAAACGGAAAAAACAGCTATCCGCATCACAAAAAAAATAGGGGTTATGAGCGGATAATTCGGTCATATGGAAAAGAAATGATTGAAAGGATTAATCATGAATCATCGGAAAGCCTGACTGCCACAGGCATGTTTCGATGAATTGCCGGAATTCAAAAACGAATCACTGGAAAGCAGCCAATATTTGTCCAAAATAAGCCAGAAAGGCATTCCAGCGTTTGTTTGATAAAAAATTAACTTATCGAATGGAATCTGACGAATTTCAGGACAGAAGCATCAGAATGTATTTTAAGTAACCCAATTCATTCTTTTTATTGAATGACGTGTCAGGTCTGCACAAAGTGCCCCTTCGGGGAGGACCTGACACAAGCAAAAAAACTGGACTTATAACCTTGTATGTTCCCTCCCCTTCGGGGAGGGTTAGGGTGGGGTCTGAAATTATTAAGGTTTTATAGCCGTTTACAGTTAATAACACACGAAATATAATCATTGTAAATGTACTTAATATTAAATACATTTATCGCTTAAATTCTATAAAATAGTGAAAAAGAAAATATTCTTCATTCTCGCTTCAATTAGCGGGGTTTTAGCATTAAATTCCATAAATTTCATGGGATGTGATTCGGGCAGTCCAACTGCAATTGGCGAACCTGTCAGTTTTACAAGGGATATTCAGCCGATACTGGCGCAAAACTGTACTTTCCCCGGATGTCATAATTCCACTGACCATCAGTCAGGCATTGACCTCACAAGCTGGGACGCATTGATGAAAAACGGTTCAAACTTTGGCGCTGAAGTAGTGCCTTATAATGCCACATGGAGCCATTTGATACAGCATGTCAACAGGGTTGATACTAACATTAGTCCTTTTTCAGAACCCTTAATGCCAAAGGCGCAAATGCCATATACAAACGGGATGCCGATTGGAAGTAACCAATTATTAAAAATTGTTGACTGGATAAATCAGGGCGCAAAAAATGATAACGGTGAAGTGGCATTTTCAAACATTACCAACAAAGCGTTTATCACCAACCAGGCATCTGATCTTGTCGCTGTGGTTAATCTTGATAACAATCATTTAATAAGATTGATAAATGTTGGCGGAAGAAGTAATGTTGATCAGCCGCTTGATGCGCCGCACGTTATAACAATAGATAACCAGGGTAACTATTTTTACGTTAGTTTAATAGCTGAAGGTTATATGGAAAAATATGATGCGCGTACTTACCAACCGGCAGGTAGAGTACTAATAGGAAGCTCACCCGCTCATATTGTAATTACTAATGACGGCACAAAAGGCTATATAACCGATTTTACAACATCAGGCAGTATAAAGGTTTTTGATACGCAATCAATGACCATTACCAATACAATTACTGAATCCAGGATGAACAGGCCTCATGGTTTAAGGCTTACACGTGATGGCAGCCTGATATTTACCGCTACAACTGTAAGTGAATTCCTTTATGTAATTAATACCGCAACAGAGCAAATTGAAAATGTTGTTCAGGTTGATCCTTCTGTTCCTGTAAGCGGAACAGGGACAAATAATTTTATCCCCTACCAGGTTTCAATTACACCGGATGATAAATATGTTTATGTATCATGCAGGAAATCAAATGACGTAAGGGTTTTTGATGTTTTAAACAGGATCTTTATCCTGAATATTCCAACAGGTTTAAATCCGCTTGCGCTTGAAGTTTCTCCGGATGGCAGGTGGTGCTATGTGCCAAACCAGGGTTCAAACTCAGTAACTGTAATTGATATTGCAACTAATACGGTTGTTAAAACCATCTCAAATGTAGGGGCACAGCCGCATATGATAGATTTTTCTGCCGACGGGCATTATGCATTTGTAACATGTGAATCAACCAACGGCGGCTTTGTACATCATCCTCCAAACTCCGGGAAAAAACCGGGTACTACCGCTGTTATTGATGTATGGGCTGGTCACAACAAAATAAAAGATATTGAAATGGCGTCATTCCCCGCTGGAGTTTGTATAACCCCGGGACTGGGTAATTAAAAAAAATATAATTTGGATTGCATTGACTGCGTCAATGCATGCATCAACACAGTTGATGCACTCCAAAAGTATAAAATATAAATGAATAAACTAAGATCAGCGTTTTTTTTATTAAGCGTTATAATTATTTTCTCCTGCAATGATACTGGTGTTGTTACAACACAAAATTCAGGTTCTCTAACTGTTACCAGGCTTCAGGCAATAGATAAAAATGTTGTTGGTACATACGAGCTTTGGGGAAGTCTGATAACAACCACTGATCACGATGAAAATGCCTTCAGAAGCATGGGAAGATTCGCAATTTCAGGTACAGGAGCCATAACAGATACATCAGGAAACCCTTTCACGCCTAATTTGGGTAAGTTTAGTAACATAAATAATGTCGGGGATATTATTATATCCATTCAGTCGCCGGGATATAATGACACCATACCCAGTAATATAAAAATTTTGGGGGGCGCAAAACAACTTATTGGCAATGAAATTGTATTTGATCTTACTATGGGTTATTCAGATATCCTCCCTGCTTCATCACAATTTAATTTAGCTATAGCCGAATATATTTTAGCCTCACCAACCACTGGGATTGCTTCATCACAATATCAAAAAGGAATTTGGTTTACCAAAGATACCAGTGGAAGTACCGCGGGAATAACTCTCCCTATATTGCCGGATACAACAGAATGGACATACCAGGCATGGGTAATTGATAATGCAAATAGTAATAATATTTATAATATCGGCAGGTTTGATTCAACTAATGCAAGAGATAATAACCATCTGTGTGAATTAAGCGGCGGGTTGATATGGAACTCTCCCGGACATGATTGGCTTCAGCCAAACTGTCCCGGAGGTTCGGTTCCTGATATTACAAGCTTAAATAATAATTATAAGGTACTCATCTCACTGGAACCTAGATTTGAACAGGGCGCGGCATTAAACATTCCGTTTTACTTAACAATATTTACCGGGAATATTTCCACAGTTTCATTCGGGCAGGTACAGAATCTTCTCAATTTATTTTCCGGGGTTGTTCCCACAGCGCAGGTAAGGCTTTCATCCAACTAGAATTTTAAACTATTTTATAATGCTATTGTATTAAAAATTTTACATCTCCAGCTTTTTAAGTCTTAACTTAATTAATTTATTTGCCAAATTCAGATCTGTCTCTTCAGGCTGTGTAATTTTTTCACTTAATTCCTGTAAAATGGTTTCCTGTATCTTTCCTCTTTCCAGCGCAACAGAGTATGGTACCCTTAAAAAAGTGACCATTGTATATTTTGGAATAAAAATATCAGGATATTTTTTATATAGCATTGTCTCTATCTTTTTCTTCAACTGGAAACGGGGCTCGGCTACAAGGTCACGCATTTCTATAAAATTTTCCTGTGCAAGATCAGCTATAGCATCGGTATTAACTTTTCTTAATACCTGGTATTCACTGAAAATGCTGTTCCAGTCACCTGTATGTTTATCAATACATTCATTAAGGTAAGTGCAATCTTCAAAAGCTGCATTCATACCCTGCCCGAAAAACGGCACAATTGCGTGGGCAGAATCACCCAGCATAGCAAGATTACCCTCAATAACCCATGGATAACATTTTATCGTTATCAGACTGCCTGTAGGGTTTACAAAAAAATCAGTAAGCAGTTCAGGCATTAATTCAATTGCATCAGGGAAGTTAGTTTCAAAGAATTTCTGAACTTTTTCTTTATCGGTAAGATACTCAAAACTGTTTTCACCGCTTAAAGCCTTATCGTAAGCGAGGAAAAGTGTACAGGTAAAGCTGCTATCCATATTAGGCAGCGCAATGAGCATAAATGAGCCTCTTGGCCAGATATGTAATGCGTTGGTTTCCATTTTGAAAGTACCATCAGCATTTGGCGGGATATGAAGTTCTTTATATCCATAATTTTCGTATTCCTGCTTAAAATCGAATCTCGGTATTTTAAGCATTTCCATCCTTACTGGTGATGTAGCGCCATCAGTTGCGATTGTGGTATCTGAATTTATTACTGCAGTTGTGCCGGTACTTTCGTTTTGAAAATAAATCTCATTTTTCGGAATATCCATACTTAAGCATCTCATATCAAAATGAAATTTAACATTCCGGAATTCCTCTGCAAGATCCATTAATTTTTTATTCAGCTCACCTCTTGATACAGAGTTAATGTATTCGGAATTATCCTTTCCATATGGCTGTAGTTGTGTTAAGCCGTCAGGTGTATGTATCATTCTGCCATACATAGGAATGGATATCTTTTTTATTTCATCATACAAACCAACTTCTTTCAATGCGTGTATTCCGCGTGTAGATAGCGCCAGGTTAATTGATTTACCCGCGCTTATCTTTGCTTTACGCATATCGGGTCTGCGCTCATACACATCAACACTATAGCCTTTTTTTGCAAGATATATTGAAAGTAACGATCCTGCAAGCCCGGCACCAACTATTGTGATATTTTTCATTCTCGTTTGTCATCCCCGCGTAGGCGGGGATCCATATTACAATTTATTATATTACTATCTTTTTTAATTGCGGCTAAAGCCACTTTGTATTTCTTTCTTGTCCACAGTCTAAAGACCGTGGCTAATCATTGAGTACATTCCAAAACGTGCTTTGAAAGTCAACTAAATCATCTGTTTTGGGCTAAAGCGATTTGTACATTCCCAAACTGGAGTTTGGGAATGAGTGTATAAATAGATTTTCAATATTAACGGTATAATAAATCCACAAAATTCCATACATCAATAAAAGTATTATATAACGGCACAGGTGCTGCGCGGATAACATCCGGTTCACGCCAGTCACAAATAACACCGCTCTCATTCAAACTTTGATGGAGTTTCTTCCCTCCTGATTTTGCTCTAAGTGATAATTGGCAACCCCGTTCATTAATATTCTTCGGTGTAATAATTTCAATATTACCGTTATTATTTTCGTTGATGAGATATTCCATATAACCGGTAAGCATTTCGCTTTTATGACGAAGGGCTTCTATACCAACTTCGTGGAAAATATCGAGAGATGCTCTTAAAGCTGCAAGCTGTAATATGGGTGGATTGCTTAACTGCCAGCTTTCAACAGTTGGTATTGGCTGAAAATTATGATGCATAAGGAAGCGTGTAGCTTTATCCTGCCCCCACCACCCCCAGAACTTGGGAATCGTCATATCAAGCAAATGCTTTTTATGAACAAAAGCTCCGGCTATTGCGCCTGGTCCGCCGTTTAAATATTTATATGAACACCATACAGCAAAATCAACATTCCAGTCATGCAGTTTAAGCAATAAGTTTCCTGCGCCGTGAGCATGGTCAAAACCAACAGTACATCCTTTTTTGTGGCCGGCAGAAGTAATTTTTTCAAACTCAAAAGCCTGCCCTGTATAATAATTTACTCCCGCAAACATGATTAACGCAATTGAATCACCTTCTTTTTCGATACATTCCAGAATGTCCTCAGTCCTTATTGTATATTCACCTTCACGAGGCTTCATTTCGACAAGTGAGGATGCCGGGTCATATCCATGATACTTTATTTGGGACTGTACAGCATAATGGTCAGATGGAAAAGCATTTGCTTCGATGAGTATTTTATTCCTTTGCGGGGTAGGTCTATAGAAAGAGACCATCATCAAATGCAGGTTAACTGAAAGTGAGTTCATGTTCACAACTTCCTCAGGCAATGCTCCCACTAAAGCGGCTGTTTGCTTGGTAAGGAATTCATGATATGGCAGCCATGGGTTCTTAGCATGGTTATGTCCTTCAACGCCCATGTTTTCCCAGTCTAAAAGCTCCTGTTCAACATATCCGCGAACAGTCTTAGGCTCGAGTCCGAGTGAATTACCCGCAAAGTAAATTACATCTTTGCCATTTGCGGTTTTGGGAATGAAAAATTTATCCCTATATAATTTTAATGGGTCATTTGAATCAAGCTCTTTCACAAAATTACTGTTATTCCTGTACTCCATAAATTATTTTGAATTCAGCTGCTCTAGCATTTTCTTTGCGTTCTCGTTATCCGGATTCAGCTTTAGTGATTTTTCATAGTTCTTAATTGCATTCTTCTTATCACCTGCAATCATGCAGCCTTCGCCAAGGCTGTCATAAACGTTCGCTGATTTCGGGAATTGCTCAACATTAAGCTTGAATATTTCAACTGCCTGCTTATTCAAACCAACCTGCAGGAGCTGGTAACCGAGAATATTAAGCTCACTTTCCTTGAAATTATACTTATTTTCATAATTATATTTAAGATCTTCATATACTTCAATTGCTTTTTCAACATCTTTATCAACAATTACTGCCATCAAAGTATCAACTATAGATTTCTTTGGCTTGTGTACTCCAAGCAGTTCAACATCAAAGATCAATGTAGCATTTGGGGGGATAATCTCTCCGGCGCCACGTTCTCCATAGGCAAGTTCTGGTGGCAGCACGAACCTGAACTGGTCGCCAATCTTCATCAATGCAACACCCTCATCCCATCCGGCAATTACCTGTTTAGCACCAAGCGTGAACTCAAACGGGGTATTCCTGTCACGGGAAGAATCAAATTTCTTACCATCCAAAAGCCAGCCGGTATAATGTACTTCGGCAATTTTACCAACTTCTGACTTTTTGCCACTCCCTTGTTTTACAACAATGTATTTTAAACCTGATGATGTTGAAACTGTATCACCTGTTTGCGCAAATACACAGGCAGAGATTAAAATTAATATTATTGCTAATTTTTTCATTATTATGAGCTTAATTTGTTTAATTTTTATATTAATATGTAAATTACTAATACAATAATTAAACTTACAGTCAAAGTAGAATATATATAATTATGTGAAAAATGGGGATATAAGGCTACAAAAGTCTGATGATATTTTGATATTTCTTGAATGTTTAAGATTATTGTGTTCTTTAAAACATGATAAGATTTTTGCAGTTTTATCATAATATCTATAGCACACGACATTTTTTTTCATTTGGTTTAGATTTAATGGGTATCCATCCCTTTAGGACAAGAATCCCGTAGGGATTCCACATTTATAGATAAATTAATCGAATATTAACCGATGCCGTAGGCATCGTACATAAATATATTCCTATCCATAAGTAATGGTTACCCATTAGCAGTACAATGTGCGACACCTATGGTGTCGTAAGATATCCTCATGTTAATTATAAATGTATGACCCCGAGTACTCGGGGTCAATTATTAGTTAAAAATCTCTGTGGTCATAAAAAAATGTCGT
>JANPBV010000234.1:0-2114 GCA_031430615.1 Ignavibacteria bacterium
CAGCAACCGCATAGTTGCAGGCTCATGAACAAATTTATTTTTTGAAATATCCTCGTATGTTTCAGTTTTTGTTTTACCGGGATAAGGCTTTATGTCTTTAAGTAATTCAGTATAAATTTTGTAAATATATTCCTTATCCGTTTCTGTATTGGCTCCGGTATCTTCAAGGTTAATATCTTTTGTAGAAGGATTGTAAGAAGTTATTATTGCGCAATGATCAGTGAATTCAGTATTCTGGAATAACTCGTAATATTTGCATGCTTCATATATACTGCCTGCAACTAATATTGCATTACCTGTTTGTGAGTTTAATCTTGGCTTAACGCTAAAATCAAAGATTACATCACTAACAACTTTTTCAATTCTTGAACGGGAGCTTAAAACTTTTTGCATAGTGCCCCATTTTTTCTTAAGCTCTGATTGTTGAAATTCATTCAATCCCCTGGTTTTAGCTTCAAACCAAGCATCAACTTTTTCAACAGAAGATAATCTTTGTTCTATATCTCTTGCTTCATACACTAAATCCAGAACTACTTCGTCTTCAACAGCTTCATTGAATTTATATGTGTGAATGTATTTCCCAAATACTTCCAGACTTGTCTGTTTATCCTGTTTTAAAAGTGGTGTACCTGTAAAGCCAATGAATACCGCATTTTGCAGCATAGCCTTCATTACTTTATGCAGTTTACCGCTTTGCGTTCTGTGGCATTCATCAACGAATATAAATAATTCACCCACTGTTTTAGATGGTTTACTGCGAAGTTCATCAATAAATTTATCAAAGTTCTCAACATCTCTTCTGCCAAACTTATGGATTAAAGAACATAGCAGTCTTGGTGATGGGTTGCTTAATTGCTCCATTAACTCGCTTCCGCTTGATGTCCTTTTTAAAGGTTCACCTGTGTCATTAAAAACCCTTTCAATCTGTTTATCAAGCTCTGTGCGGTCTGTAAGAATAACAACTCGTGCATTAGGATTATTTTCCAATATCCATCTTGCCAGTAATACCATTACAATACTCTTTCCGCTTCCCTGGGTATGCCATATTATTCCCCCTTCTCTTCTGCGGATATGCTCCTGTGCAGCCTTTACAGCAAAATACTGATGCGCGCGGGGTAATTTTTTTATTCCGCCATCAAATAAAACAAAATCATATAACAATTCAATTAATCGTTTTTTGTTACAGATCTTTATCAAATATTTTTCAAGCTGAAGCATACTGTTATCATTAACATCTTCTTTCCAGCGAAGGAAGAATTTCTCGGGGGTATGAATTGTTCCAAATCTCAAACCCTCTGAATCGTTGCCTGCCATAACAAGCTGAATGGTAGTGAAAAATGATTGAATAAACTCAGGCTGTTGGTTAACCAGGTTTTGCCGGATACCATCACCAACTGAAACTGTACTGCGTTTCAATTCAATTACTCCAATAGCTATTCCGTTTATATATAAAACAATATCAGGGCGTTTTTCACGATTACTAAGTACTGTTACTTCTTCAGCAATAGCAAAATCATTTTTTTCCGGTTCCTGCCAGTTAATAAAATGCAGACGCTGATATCTATCAGCGGGATTGACTTTAACTTCAGCACCATAGCGGAGTATCTTATAGACATCTTTATTATTATTGTAAAGGTTACCATCATATTTATGAGCCGCTGATTTAAGCTTATAAATTGCACGTTTAACCAATTCTTCAGGATAACCTGCTTTGTTTATCATGTAACTACTTAACAGAGCTTCTTCAACATTACTGTTATTTAGCCTGTCTTCCCAATTACCCAGATAATCATATTTAAGATTATTACGGAATAGTTTAACTATCTTGTTTTGGGTTAAGCGTTCTATTGAGCCTACTTCATCCATTTAGCCTTATTTTACCGGTTAATAAATTCTGCATCATACCCTGCTTTAACATTTTGTATTTGAACAATTTTTGCTCTAAACTTTCGATTTCGGAATCAATGCTACTTAAGATTTCTGCTATTTTATTTTGTTCAGGCATTGTAGGATGAGGGATAATTAATTCTTTAACTATGTCTTTATTCAAATTGCTTTGAGTACCAGTTTGTCCCATTGAAATAAATTTTTGCTCATTGTAAGCTAAATAATAA
>JANPBV010000235.1:0-3814 GCA_031430615.1 Ignavibacteria bacterium
ATTTGATATTATCCCTGATTTTATTCCTGTTTTGGGGCAGCTTGACGATATAATAATTGTGCCTGCCCTTATTTACTTTGCACTGAAATTATTGCCTGATGGAATTGTGGATGAGTATAGGATTTCTGTAATCTAAGAAAGCGGGTTGTTGACCCGCTTTCTTAATAATTTCTAACAAATTTACTTCGCTTTTTTCATCTGACCCAAATAGAATGATACACCTAAATATATCTGGAAATACATAATATTTTTGGCTTTCAGTGTCCCGTTTTCCTTATCATTCAAATTATATTGCCCCGCTGCTGAAGTTGCGGAATACTCCTTGCCAATAATATTTGCAAAATTGTACTTAAAGCCAAATAACGCCCCAATGCTTTTATTGAACGCAACATCAACACCGCCCCCTACAGAAAAACCAAATCTTGATGCTGACTTTAGATTAGTTGTAGTTGTTCCAAAAGTATCATGATCAGATGTAGTAGATGCTGTTACTGTTTCTTCGGTTTTTCCGCTTAAGAAGTTACCGTTAAACTCTATTCCAATAAATGGCGCGGTTTTCTCTTTAGGTGTAAATGAATACTCAGCCCCTAAGCTAGCGGAGATTATGCTCATGTTTGTATGAAAATCAATTATGTTTGTGTGATTATATGTTTCAGCGCCGGTGAATTTATTATACGCGCCGCCAAAAGTAATCCTTATCTTTCTTTTTTTATCAACAGCATATTTACCCGTTAAACCCAGATTAAATCCTGTCTTCATAAAATATGATTCACCGCTTTCACTGTTTGCGGAATCTATTGTACCCTTTAATTGCGGTAATGGCAGGCTGTACCCTCCTGTGACATCTATTGTAAATTTAGGCTGAGAATATATACTGCTAAGGGAAACTAAACCAAAAATTAATAGTGAAGCTAAGACTTTTTTCATCAATATTATTTTAATTATTTAAATTTAGATTACTCAAGTTGACCGTTTGCTGTTTATGAATTAACCCCGACATTTATGTCGGGGGTTTAGAAATACCATAAATACTGGGCTTTAGCCCTGACTTTATAAATTAAATTTCTTTATGAAATCTTCGTATTCTTCCTGAAAACTCATTTTCTTATGATGTTCTTCCTGGTTCTTAATATAGTTCCTAACTTTCTCAACTATTGATTCACTTACTGAAACTGCAAAATAATCATCAGCCCATTTAAGTTTTGGCTTTACTAAATTATTTTCATTTGCCCAATATGAAGATTCACCTTTTACTAGCTGCAATGCTTTTGATAAACTCATATCAGCATTTAGTGTAAATAAACAATGAACATGGTCAGTATAGCCATTTACATAATTAACATAAATTCCCTTTTCTTTAGCATTAGTTCTTATATGCTGAAAAAGTACTTTTCGAATATCTTTAGTTAAAATATTAGCGCGGTTTTTAGTACCCCATACTGCATGTATCCATACTTTTACAAATGACATTTTTCCATTCAGGGCTAAAGCCCGGTATATTTTTATTTCTTTCCACCCCACGCTGAAGCGTGGGGTTATAAAATTAAGTTTTGATAAATAAAAAAAAGTATATAATTTAACCCCAACATTCTTGGCTGGTCTTCCTGACTCGTTTTTGAGTTCAGTTATGGCGGGGGATTCAATAACTGTAAAAATCAGGAAATTTGATGTAAAAAAAAAGGGAGTCTGAAAAGACTCCCTTGTAAAACTTTATTAATTTTGATGCTTATTTTTTTATTGCTTTAGGCTGGTTGAAGAAGAATGAAACACCAGCATAAATGTTAATCCAAGATATACTTTTTGCTTTGAATGTGGTTGTGCCAACTGTGTATTCTTTATCGTTCAAGCCAGCAGTGACAACTTTACCAGAAATAGTACTTGAAACAGTGTCTTTGCCAATTAAATTAGCTATGTTGTAATCAAAACCAATAACAGCACCAATTGATTTGCTAAACATGAAATCTAAACCGCCGCCAACTTTAATACCGAATCTAGAAGCAGATTTTAGTTCAGTTGAAAAAGATGCGGTATCAGTAGGTTCAGTTTTTGATGATCCACTGAAGAAGTTACCTGTAAATGCAAGTCCTAAGAATGGCTGTGTCTTTCCTTTAGGCATAAAGTTATATTCAATACCTAAAGCTGCCTGGAATATGTTAATTTTGTTTTTCTGAGCATATGTTGTTCCGCTTATTGTTGAATCAACATTGTTTGAAAACATGTTGTAGTTCAAACCTAATGTGATACCAACATTTCTCTTTTTACCAAGATAATATTTAGCATCTGCGCCTACATTAAAACCGCTTTTCATACCATAGGTATCTTTTTCAATTGTTGAAAATGTCTGCTCACCTTTTAGTGCAGGTAATGGAAGGTTGTAGCCGCCAGTAATGTGTAATTTTAACTGAGGCTGTGAAAATGTTGAATTATTTAAACTTAAAAAAGCAGCAACTATAATGAACAACGCAATTAATTTTTTCAATTTATTATTTCTCCTTAAAATATTTTGAAATGTGATTAGATTTTTAATTTAGTGATTGATTTTTAATGCTTTACAGATATTTATGTATTCTTAATCTGGCGGCTTGGCAGGCCATTTAGTTTGCCCAATTTCGTCTCCTTTTAATTTTTAAAATATCTGTAACTTAATAACGCTAATATAAACAAGTTTTATATAAGTTTGTTCCCTAAAATTTGTATATTAATGTAAATATAACTATAAATTACTTAATTTTCAAGTACTTAAGCCTCATGGAATTAAGCAAAACTGTTACAACATCACTTAATGCCATCAACATCGAAGCCATAACCGGCGATACAGTTAAACCAATTCCAACAAATACTCCGGCAGCAACAGGGATAGCTGCTGCGTTATAAAAGAATGCCCAAAAGATGTTTTGTTTGATAACAGTTATAGTCTTTCTTGATATTTTAAATAAGGCTAAAATATTTTCAAGGTCGCCTTTAACCAATATTACATCAGCAGATTGTATTGCTATATCCTGTCCGGTGCCTATTGCTATGCCAAGATCAGATGCCGATAGCGCTGGGGCATCATTGATGCCATCACCAACCATTGCAACCTTAGCGCCTTTTGACTGAAGCTCTTTAACATATTCCTGCTTTTTATCAGGCAAAACCTGAGCTTTGTAATCTGTGATACCAAGCTCACTTGCAATCTCAGCCGCCGCCGCTTCACTATCACCGGTTATCATTGCAATATTATAATTATCGGCTTTAAGCCTCATCAGGATATCTTTGGCATTATCTTTTACTTTATCGCTTAGTTCTATTTCACCAATTAATTTATCTTCTTCAAAAATAAAAATGTTCTTTGAGGCTGATTTTGATATACATGCAAGATTTTCCTTTTCATTTAAATTTGCGCCGCCAATTTTATAAGTTTTACTGTTAATAATACCCGTAACTCCAATACCGGATGTTATTTTAAAATCATTAACCATGTATAACTCGTTTGAACTCTTTTTAAAATTCAGTACTATAGCTTTTGCAATTGGATGTTCGGAAAAATTTTCAATTGAAGCCGCAATTTTTAATATTTCATCACTTGAATATCCATTATACGGTAATACTTTTTTTACATCAAACTTTGCATATGTTAATGTACCGGTTTTATCAAATAAAATAGTATCTATCTTATTTACGTTCTCAATCGCTTCGGCATTGTTGAAGAGTATCTTATTTTCAGCGGCTTTACCAACACCCAAAACAATAGCAATTGGTGTAGCAAGTCCTAAAGCGCAGGGACAGGCAATTATCAGCACAGCAACTGCTTTCAAAAGTGAAAAACTTAATG
>JANPBV010000236.1:0-3464 GCA_031430615.1 Ignavibacteria bacterium
AAAGCCAGTCCTTTCGCCTGTTTGGGGTCGGGGTCACGTTTAAGCTTATCAAAGTTTATTTGTATCTTTATTGCTTGTTTATATGTTATAAACTCTCTATTTTTACAACAATTCAGTCAGTCCTCTTTTTACTATTAATTAATATAATTCAATTTATGAACAGGAAAATCTTCTTAAAGTCCTCAGCTTTAGGTTTGGCCGCTATTACGCTTGCACCGGGTAAATTATTAACGGGCTTCTTTGATGGACCCGAACCGCTAAAAGCAGAACTTGTTAAAGAATTTGTCGGCGCGGGTCACAAAGATCTTGATAAAGTAAAGCAAATGCTTTCCGAGTATCCGAATTTAATTTACGGCAGGTATGACTGGGGTAATGGTGATTTTGAAGAAGCTATTGAGGGAGCGGGACATGTAGGCGATGAGGATATTGCCAATTATCTTATTGAAAGTGGGGCGAGGGTAAACTTATTTGTATTAACAATGCTTGGAAAGACAGAGCTTGTTAAGCCCGTACTTGAACAATATCCATCCCTTATAAACGCAAAGGGCGCACATGGCTTTACTCTGCTACATCATGCAGAAAGAGGCGGAGAGAGATCAAAAGAACTTTATGATTATGTTCTGGCAAAGGGCTTAACCGAAAAACAAATTAAAATTAAGTAACGGAGGTTATTTAAATGACATACCGGCTTCCCGCATAACCTGCATAAATGGGTATGGTCAATCGGCGCAAACAGGTAAGCTTCACTGATCGCGCTTCAATGAAGCCCCTTTGGGGTAGTGGTTACACAAATGCTTTTTCGGGTTAGGGTGGTTTCGGTTAAAGCTAAACTTTAGTATCACAACTTTTAAAAGTATACGTGGCCAACCCGGGGTAACTCGCTTAATGCTCGTTACGCCTACCCCTCCCGTGTCAAAGACAGGTCTACGACTTAAAAAATGGAGGAGAACTTATCTTTTTTATCAAATGCTATTTCAACCCGTAACCCGTTGAAATCAGTTGTAACCTGATTGAAATCCCGCCCAGACTTGTTTCTAAGTTTGAAGGATAATCTGTAATCTACCATACTTACTCTAGCAGTTCAACCGCTTTTTCTATCTGTTCCGGTGAGCCCATCAGAACAATTGTATCTCCTTCTAAGAGCAGAAATTCAGCCTGCGGGTTGGGTAAATGCTGCTGCTCACGTATTATTGAAATTATTGTAGCGCCTGAGTTTGTTCTTATGCCAAGCTCTGCTATCGTTTTTCCTTTACCTTTGCATTTGCCAGTTATCAAAAACTGATGTATATCTATATCCGCATATATTTCCCGGTTGATCTTATCCGATATTCTTTTGCTATCTGCGATATTTTCTTCAGGAGTGCTTTTATCCCTTATCATTGCGTATCGCTTGCTGTGCATCGCGCTTAATTCGCGGTTAATGGCTACTTTAGAGTATCCGTAAGCGGTCATTACTTTTGCCAGTATTTCAATTGAAGTTTCATATTCTTCCGCAAAAACCGTATCTGCTCCAAGCTCATACAGCCTGTCAATTTCTGTAACATATTTGGTGCGCGCTATTATAAGTATCTTCGGGTTCATAAAACGCGCAGTAGCAACTGCGTGATCTATAACAAGTGAGTCGCTGATAGCAAATGTAATTACCTTTGCGGTTTTAATGGTAGCTGCTTCGAGTATCTTTCTTTTTGTTGCATCACCGTAAATTACATTATGCCCTCTTTTTTCGGCTTCTTTAACGTTATCTGGGTTCAGTTCAACAATTATAAACGGAATTTTTCTGCTATCAAGTACTTTTGCGAGGTTTCTGCCGTTGAGTCCGTAACCCACAATTATCACGTGGTCTTCGATCTGCTTTTTTTCTGTACCCGGCTGAAAATTTAGCGCCGTTCTTTTTTCTTTTCTCTTTAACCATCCCTTTATAAAACTTCTTTTTTCAGCACGGTTTGCTACCCCGGGTGAAAGCGTAAATGCGAATGGCGAAAATATCATTGTAAGTATTGATGCCGAAAGGAAGAGCTGGAAAAGATCTTCGCTTATGATCGAGTATCCAAGTCCAAGCTTAGCAAGCACAAAAGAAAATTCACCCGCATGCGCAAGCCCCATCGCCGATATCACCGCCACCCTGAACGGATATTTTAAGAACAATACAAAAACAAGAATCACAATTGCCTTAAGGAAAAACATTCCCGCGCCAAGCATAAACACGTTTGGAATATTTGTCATCACAAAATTAAAGTTCAGCAGCATACCCACTGAAATAAAAAATATACTGTTGAAACTTTCTTTGAACGGCATAATATCCGCTACTACCTGGTGGCTGTATCGTGATTCTGAAATTATCAAGCCCGCAATAAACGAACCCAGCGCAAGCGAGAGTCCAAGATAATTTGTCAAAAACGCCATCCCAATGCATAAGAAAAGAGAAGTGAGTATAAATATTTCCTTCAGCCTGGTTTTAACAATTACGTTCAGTATAAAAGGCATAACCTTGCGGGCTGTAAAGAAAATTATATTAATTGATACAAATGCAATTCCCGTCTGCAGAAGGTTTGAGCCAAGGTCAGAGCCTTCTTTTAACGCGAGAATGGGCGTTAAAATTACCATCGGCACAACGCAAAGATCCTGGAAAAGCAAAATAGCAAGTTCTATTTTACCGTGAGGTGAGTCTATCTGTTTTTTATCCTGAAGCAGCTTAAGCACTATTGCGGTTGAGCTTAACGAGACCAAAAAGCCAAAGAACAGTGATTGGGTAAAACTTAGATTCAGCAAAAAAGCTATTCCCGTAACCACTGCCACTGTAAAAATTACCTGCCCCCCGCCAGCATAAATTATCAGGTTCTTTATCCGGTTCAGCTTTTTTATTGAAAACTCTATGCCGATAATGAACATCATCAGCACTATGCCAATTTCAGCAAGCAGTTCAATATCGTGAGTATTTTTTATAATTCCGGTTGTGTACGGACCTATAATGATGCCCGTCAGCAAAAATCCAACTACCGATGGAATTTTGAGCTTACTGCAGATAACAATTATAACTACAGCAGAAAATAATATTATTACTATATCCTGAATTAACGGCATTTGGTTCTTCGGCTGGTTTTCATTTTAAAATTTTTATTTCAGGAATATATAAAGGATGTTAATTAATTTAAAAACGACCGCAGAGCGGTCTAACATTTATAGCTAAAATTTTTTAAAAACACCTTGACCCCGTTGGGGTCACACATTTGTTGTAACGTGCGACTCCGATGGAGTCGAGATACGTTGTTTTCCTAATTTCTATAAACGTTTGACTCCTAACGGAGTCTTCATTAACAAGCATCCCTCCTTCGCAAAAGTCAGGTCTGCGCTTTTCAAAATTAAATGTACCTGTCTCTCTGTGGAAGGCTATCTATTTTTAATTTTTGACTTTTGCTTTCTGCCTTTTCATTTTTGTTTTATACCGACATCAATTCCTTCGCGCT
>JANPBV010000237.1:0-4797 GCA_031430615.1 Ignavibacteria bacterium
GGGAATCTTGTTTTTAATAATCAAATCTTCAATCTTACGAATCTGATAAATCTGATGAATCTGTGATCTATTTATCAGCTTCGCCCATTACAGGATCAAGACTGCCGATAATTGCTACTATATCGCTTATCATTGCGCCCTTTATCATTGTTGGCAATGCGCCAAGGTTTACAAATGAAGGGGAGCGTATCTTTAATCTAAAAGGATAACCTTTGCCGTCACTGATTGCGTAAAATCCAAGCTCACCTTTGGCTGATTCAATTGCCTGGTATGCCTCAACACCTTTTTCGGGGGCATTTCCAAAATTAACTATCATGAAATCGTGTATAAGTTCTTCCATTTTGGAATATACTACACCTTTATCAGGTAAAACATGTTTTGTATCAGGTGAATTAATGGGACCCTCAGGTAATTTTTGAATACATTGTCTGAGTATCTTTACAGTTTCATACATTTCTTTAATTCTTACATAATATCTTGCAAGTACATCACTTTCGGTAAAAGTAGGTACGTTAAAATCAAGCTCTGAATAATTAAGATACGGAGCATCAATTCTAAGATCATTTGCAACACCGGCTGCTCTTAAGTTTGGACCCGTCATACCAAGCGAAATTGCATCTTCTTTAGAAATATATCCAATACCTTCACACCTGTTGATAAATATCTTGTTTCTTTCAATCAGGTTACGGGCATCTTCAAGCTTTGGAATGAACTGGTCTAAAAATGCAACTAAGCGGGATTTGCATTCATCGCTCATATCCAATGCAAGTCCGCCAATCCTTGTATAACTTGTGGTGAACCTTACACCGGTTAGAATATCGAGTATATCAAGTATCTTTTCGCGTTCGGTAAATGTCCATAAAAAAACTGTCAATGCGCCAACATCCATTGCCATAGAGCCCATCCAAACTAAATGAGAGGCAAGTCTTGCCATTTCACAGCACATTGTCCTAATCCATGTTGCGCGTGGAGTTGCTTCTATCTTCAGTAATTTTTCTATTGCAAGTATATAACCAACATTATTTGCAAGTGGTGAAAGGTAATCAAGCCTATCGGTATGTGGAATAAATTCATGGAAGGTCATATTCTCGGCAAGCTTTTCATAGCCCCTGTGTAAGTAACCAAGCACGGGGACTGTGCCTACAACGGTTTCGCCATCAAGACTTACAACAAGCTGAAGTACCCCGTGTGTGGCAGGGTGCTGGGGACCCATATTAAGCACAAGCTGATTATCCAGTGAGCCTTCAAAGTGGCCGCGTACATCATCGGATTCAAGTACCCTTAAAATCTTTTCCTGGGCTAAAGAAATATGGCTCTCTTCTTTAGTCTCTTCTATGTATTCTTCTTTTGTTAATTCTACAGACATATGTTATTGAAATCGTTATAAAGCTTTGTTTTATTTTTTTGGTAATGTAACTGCGCCGGGTAAACCCATCAGCGGATAATCTTTTCTTAGCGGATAGTATTCGTATTCTTCCATCATATACATTCTTCTCAAGTCAGGGTGGTTAAGGAAAGTAATTCCCATCATATCATACGCTTCACGCTCTGACCAGTTGGCTGACTGCCATACGGGGTATAGACTATCAACTTCGGGTTTTTTTGAATCAAGTTTTACCTTCAGGAATACCCTGGTCTTATGAGTAAGTGAATATAGATTATAAAGACACTCAAATCTTTCGTTCTTGGTAAACCTATCAACACTTATAACATCCCTTAGCTGTTCAAATTTAAATTCATCCCGTAATATGGTAGCAATTTCTATGAGCCTCTCTTTTGGGACTTCTATCATAGGGTAATTTATGTTTTCGGAGAAAACTACTCCCCCGAATCCATTTGCTTCTGAGAGCTTATTTTTGATTTGTTCTGTTAATTCTGTCATAATTTCTCAACAAATTTAGCAAAATATGATAAGAATTTCAATGCTGTATGGTTTGTTCAAATCTCTCGTTTCAAACACCAATTATGGAACAGAACTTAAGTCAAAAACCTAAACACTAATTCCACAAATTTACACGAATTTCAACTAACAACCTCATTCCCAAACTCCAGTTTGGGAACGGAAAAAGCCTAACCAACTTACAAAAAGCAAAAGTCGTGGCGAATTTGTATTAAGTTGTTGGTGACAACACCAACAACGGAGGAATTTTTGAAGATGCATCATTATGCTTTTGTAGAGACGACTCGCTGAGTCGTCTAATGATAGTTCTCTACGTCGATATTGATTCTACGACTGCACAGGCATTTCACAAACGTTGGTGGAGAATTCATCGTTTTTTGTGCGATACCTACTGCATCGGTTCATTTCTTTTTGTCTTAATCTACCAACATGTGACCCCTACGGGGTCCTTTGATCATTCAATTTCCCAAAAATGTATAATCCCGTAGGGATTGAATATTGGTTGATACCATTTTCAGAGTTATTTCGATGCCGTAGGTATCGAACACATATCATAAAAATATTTTTGTGAGGCAGATGATCAATCTCGTTGCTTGCCAAGTAGTCAAAAATACAAACAACGGTGGAAACCTTCGGTTAGAAGTTATACATTGTATTTTTACAAATATTTGTATTTTTTACAATTGACTTTATGTATTATGTAAAACGACTACCCATAACCACCTTTGCTTTGGTGATTAATTTAAATTTTAAAAGAGTAGAAATGAAGAAAATTATTCTAATATTATTCATTGCTCATTATTCATTGCAAATTGCAGAAGCCCAGCCAACACAAGAATGGGTTGCAAGATACCAAAGACCCTCCGGCAGCAGTGGTATAGCTAACCAAATGGCTTTGGATAAAGTTGGCAATTGTTATGTATTGGGAAACTCCAATGTAAGTGGAGGCGTGATGGTTCTAATTAAGTATAATTCCAATGGCGATACTTTATGGACACGAAGTTATAGTCAAGCAGGAAATGTAGGTGTGATTGCAGACAGCATTGGTAATGTGTATGCAATAGGTCTTTTGGGACAGAATTTCGGTCCTTATGATATTTTAACAATTAAATATAATCCTTTAGGCGTTCAGCAATGGCTCAAAATTTATGATTCAGGTGGAAATGATGAAGCAAAGGATGTTGCAATGGATAAATCTGGGAATGTTTATATAGGAGGGTTTACAGGTAACCAGAGCTTAATTATAAAATATAATGGTAATGGTGATACTGTTTGGACAAGAAAATACAGTGAAACAAATTATCGTTTTCCTGTAGTCAGTTTAATTCTGGATAATCAGAATAACGTTTATATTAGCGGCGCCAGAGTGCACACTACTAACAGCAGTAATGCAGAGTTTACAATAAAATATGATTCAAACGGAAATGAAGTATGGCAGAAAATTTATAACGGACCTGGTTCTGGTGGTGAAATCCCCTTTGATTTGAAAGTGGATGGTTTAGGCAATATAATTGTAACAGGAGCTAGCAGTGGTATTGGTACTGGAAATTATGATTTTATAACGTTTAAGTATAACACTAATGGGGATTCACTTTGGGTAAAAAGATACAATGGATCTGGTAACGGAAACGATGAATCTTATTCATTAGATCTTGATGACTCGAATAATGTTTATATAACCGGAAGAAGTTTTGGTAGTTTTAATGAATGGGATTATACTTCTATTAAATATAATAGTATAGGTGTGCAACAATGGTTAATCCGATATCCTTCATTAATAAATAGAAGTGGAATTGCATATGTAATTAGAATAGATAGGAATCAAAATATATACATCACGGGTAAAAGTGATAGTTCTGGTGTTAACGATTATGTTACAATTAAATATACTCAGCCTGTATCAGGCATTGAGCCTATTTCAAATATTGTACCAAGCAAATATAAGTTATTACAAAATTATCCAAATCCTTTTAACCCAAGTACAAAAATTAAATATCAAATAGTAAATAATAACATAAATGTGAACCTGACGGTTTTTGATATTATGGGAAGAGAGATAGTCACATTAGTCAACGAAAAACAAAGTTCAGGTACATATCAGGTATCATTTGAATCCCAAAACATTTCAAACGGAATTTACTTCTATAAATTAATGACAGAAGATTTTACAGATACGAAGAAAATGATTCTGATAAAGTAACTTAATGATATTGTTGCATGAATTCCCGCAGATGCCTTAGTAACAAGGCGAACGGGAATGACATAAAACCTACACTTTTAAAGGACTCTTCTCATTCCCCAGCATACCTCCTACCACCATTGCACATAAATACAATACAGCTGCAATTATAAATACTACTTTAAACCCATAGCTCATTGAAAGCATTACAACAAGTACACTGCCAAGAACGCTGAAAAAACCGTTAACACCCCAGCCAAATGCTACAAGGTATTTGGAATTGTTATCAATTTTGCTCATTCCGTAGGGGAAAGGTATTCCCATAAAAAATGCCAGTGGAGCTATCATTGCAACTGAAATTATTACTCTCCACATAATATCCATTCTAACTAATGAATCAAATATCACGGAATTCAATAACCCGATTAAAGTTGTCAGTGCCGCAATAATTATATAAATTATTTTTACGTTCTTTATAATGCTTAAAACTTTGTTTGATAACATACTGCCGATACCGGAAAATAACAGCATGGTTGAAATAACCGTAAGCATTGTGTAAACAGGCTGTCCAAGGAACAATGTGAATTTCTGGATTAAACAAATTTCAATTATGATGTATCCCAAGCCAAGCAAAGCAAAGTATGTTATGTGCTTTCCTTTTTTTACTTTTTTTATTTCCGGGTCTTTACGGAATTTTACATAAATTGGAAGGAAAATA
>JANPBV010000238.1:0-2838 GCA_031430615.1 Ignavibacteria bacterium
TCAGGTCTTTCAATGGCATTTGATAAAGAAGATAACATTCTCGTAACAGGTTCAAGCAAAATAGTAAATAATAGCGCGACAAATATGATGATTGATTGTTTCAGAAAGGATGGCACACTACTATGGCAGACATTTTTTGCAAAAGAAAACCAAATTCCTGTTGCTTCTGCTCTTACAATTGATGTGAACGGCAGCATCTATGTAACAGGATATATTATGGGGACAAAAGGATTTTTAGATTACTGCACGGTGAAGTTTTCAAAATAAATAAATTCCACGGTATATTTGTTAAGGCAGGTGTAAAAACCCAAACAGGGTTGTAAACCTGCCTTTTTTATTTATTGTTTTTAGTATAAATAGACCCATCATTATATAATTTTGTTTGATTTATATGTCTAATAACCTAAAATCAAAAAAATGACTATTAAATTGACGGTTTGTTTTGCTTTGATAATTGTTTATTTCTATGGTTGCGATCCCGGGCTAAAGCCGGGAGAAATGTATACACCATTCCCTGACGGAGCATTTGGCTGCGCCAGCATGAACATTATCTATTACAACCTCACAAATGATTCTATCAGCATAAAAATAAATGTTAATATCCAATGTGAAACGGGAAAATATACGCCTTCGTTAAAATTTTACCGGGATACCACCAGGCTTATCCTGAATGACACCCCGTATTCAGTTATTAAATTAAATCCTGCAGGTAAATCTGATACAATTCTTAATGTGCCGCCTTTTACAAAAATAGGGCTTCTTTGCCCCGGCAAAGAAGGCGGTTCATGCAGTTACACACTCTCTCCCCCAAGTAATCTCAATTACACACATACCGATACAAGCAGTTGCACAGGAAGAAGGTACCTTTTGAAGGATTCCACCGGCCGCGTAACGTTCCAGATAAATAACAGGTGCGGCGATGTATCCGCTGAATATTGTTATGCTTCTAGGGATTCAATATTTCCTTATACAACTATACGTACGATAGACCTTAATGATCTTTCCATTGCAAATACCGTGACATTTACCCTACCGTTATTCAGATTTAACAATGAATACACTTATCTCTTGATAAAGTGCGGTAAACATTATTTCCCAGGCGGCTGTTTTATTACATTTTCTTCTGATAAAATTTCAAAAACCATATATTAAAAGTATAATAACAAAATATGGATCTTTTCGAAGCTATCGTAAACCGTAAAACCGCTAATTCCAGATTTGCGGATAAAAAAATAACTGATGAACATATAGAGCTGCTGATTAAAATGTCATCACACTGCCCAAGTCACTTTAACAGCCAGCCATGGCGCTTTGTTGCTGTTACAGATGAAAAGATTATTGGCAGCATCGCAAAAATTGCGGGTGACTCCATGGTTAAGTTAATGAATGACGGCAGGTTCTTCAAGCAGTATCGCAAATATTTCCGTTTCACTGAAGAGGAAATGGTAAAGACAAAAGACGGCATCCATATAGACCACCTCCCCGCAGTTCTAAAACCTTTTGTCAGAACTATATTTTCTGAAACAGGCGGTAAAGTAATGGCAAAATTCAAAGTACCGCGTATACTGGGAAACGATGAAGAAAAACTTGTAGCATCCTCTCCCCTCTTGTTTGTTATCTGCTTAACAAAGGATGAATATAAAAAAGAAGAGCTCTCAGGTTTTTATTCTGTAATATCAATGGGTGCTGTGATACAAACGCTGTGGCTGGTAACAACTGCTCTTGGAATGGGTATGCAGTTCATTTCTACCCCGGGAGAGATTCCCGAAAATTGGAGCGAGATATCTAAAATGCTGAACATTCCCGTTGATTACGAAATGTGCGCAATTTTCAGAATGGGATATGTTGACCCCAATATGAAACGCCCGACAATTGACTGGAAGTCCTCACAAAGAAAAGATATCAACGAGCTTGCATTTAAAGATACATGGGGAAAACCAATTAAGTAATAATCTTTAATTAACTTCTTGTACACCTCCTATTAGGAGAGTGGCTGGGGGTTTACAACCTTGTAAAGGTGATGTGTAAAAATATTTGAACTTTGAAATTTGACATTGTAAACATATCGATATTTTCAGGATTATTGTTATATTCGTTTAACTATATAATAGGCTGGCTCCTTTACTTCAGGAAAATAAAAATTTCGAAATTTACACACCAAATATTCTTTGCGGCAATAATTATCAATCTGTTTATAATACTATTCTATTTTCCTATATTTTCACCGACATTCCTTACCTGCTTAATTTCTCTTTTATGTATGGTAATACTCCCGTTTAGCAATAAAGGCGGGGTATATCACAGAATTTTAAGCACTTCAGGATTTTTAATTTACATTTTTTTTTATATTTTGCATTAAACTATTTTTAGTTTTAACTGTCTTATAAACAACAAACTAAAGGAGATAATAAAATGTTTAAAAGATTTGCTGTTTTAGGATTTTTGACTGTAATATTTGCTTTTTCTACAGTTAACACATATTCACAAAATATTGGCAAAATAAATGCAGCCATTAGCGATATGCCTGAAAAAATGATTACAGGTGAAACCGCTAAGGTCACAGTTACAATTACAAATAATGGTTCAACATTATGGACATCTGAGAATTTATATTCGCATGAGCTAAGCGTTTTTGATATAAGTAAAGAATGGAAAGATGACTGGAAACTGGAACCGGGACAAAGTAAAGAGGTATTTTACAAAGTTACCGCCCCTGAAAAATCAGGCTCATATAAAATGAGAGTAGTTATTTACGACGGAAATAAAAAGATAGCATACAGGACTAAAAAAGTTGAAGTAACGGGCACAAGTGTAAAGTAAGACTGATTTAGTTAATTC
>JANPBV010000239.1:0-6397 GCA_031430615.1 Ignavibacteria bacterium
TGCTTATAAATGATCAATTTATAATTATATGCTTGTAATGCCATAAATTATATATTATTTTTGAATTAATGTAATTCATTAATTAAACTCTTTGGTTATGAAAAAGCTAATTTTACTGGTTGCTTTATTCTGTTCCATCACAATTTCTTACTCACAAATGTTTCAGAAAATTACCGGTCAACCGCTTGTAACAGAAAATGGTTACGGCTCAGGCTGTGCATGGGGTGATTATAATAACGACGGCAAACTTGATCTTATTGTAACATCATATAACGATTTTGGTTCGTCAACTTATCCTTTATTATATAAAAATCTTGGTAACGGAAATTTCCAGCTGGCAACCGATAATACTATCATGACAAACAGTCTTTTCCAAACGCTTGCATGCGCATGGGGAGATTATAATTATGATGGCAGGCTTGATCTGTATGTTGCCACAGGTATGAATCAGCCTGACCTTCTATATAAAAATATGGGCGGCGGAAATTTTACACGTATCACAGGATGTGTTCCGTTAGTAAACGGTCAAAGCGGCGGAGTTTGCTGGACTGATTATAATAAGGATGGCTATTTAGATATTTTAAGTGTGCAGCACGGGACAAATTTATTATATAAAGGTTTACCAAATGGAGATTTCCAGCAGATTACTACAGGTCCGATTGTAACTGATGTTGGCATTCACCGCAGGGCATGCTGGGGTGATTACAATAACGATAAATACCCTGACCTGTTTGTTGCAAACGGAGATTTTGAAAATGATAATTTATATCTGAACAATAAGAACGGAACATTCACAAAAATTACTTCAGGTAATGTTGTTACATCAGGCGGTTATGGCTCAGGATGCTCATGGGGTGATTACAACAACGATGGCTGGCTTGACTTATTTGTCACAAATAGCGGTCCGAATTTTTTATTTAAGAATAATAAGAACGGAACATTCACAAGAATAACAACCGGAGCAATTGCAACTGATAATGATAACAGTTTTGGCTGCAACTGGGGAGATTATGATAATGATGGCGACCTGGATATGTTTGTAGCTAATAATGAACTTCAGCTTAACAGGTTATACAGAAATGAAGGCGGAGATAACTTTACAAAAATTACAAATGAAATTGTCGCAAATGAAGTTAGTTCCAGTGTTGGCTCAGCTTGGGGTGATTATAACAATGACGGAAAGCTTGACCTGTTTGTAGTTAACCAGGGTTATAACGGACCTTCAGAGAATGATTTTCTGTATAAAAATACAGGCGCATCACCATGGTATTTAATGTTAAAATTCTGGGGAGGCGGAATTGGCACTAGAGTTAAAATAAGAATAGGTAATTATGTTGCAATCCGCGAGGTATCAGGGGGCAATAGTTGCAGTTCACAGGATATGCCCTGGGTGCATTTCGGACTTGGTTTCCTGGCAGATAACCCTGTAAGTGTTGCTGACTCCGTAATTGTTGACTGGCACGACGGTACAACTGAAGTTATGACAAATGTTGCATTAAACCAGATAATTGATTTCTTTGGAGTAGTACCAGTTCAGCAGATAAGCAGTGAAGTACCAAGCGCTTATTCACTTGAACAGAATTACCCGAATCCGTTTAATCCATCAACAAACATTAATTATTCAATTGTAAAAGCCGGAGAAGTTAAAATAACGGTTTATGATATATCGGGTAAGGAAGTCGAAGTATTAGTAAATGGTTTTCAGTCACCTGGAAAATATTCCGTAAGCTATAATGCTTCAAAGTTAACAAGCGGTGTATATTTTTACAGGATACAAACTGATAATTATACAGATACCAAAAAGATGATATTGGTTAAGTAACAAATCTTAAAATATATAATTTATATATATACTTGATGTAAAAATAATTAAATGTTAATTAACTAATTTGTTATTATTTTATTAATTAAACTCTTTGTTATGAAAAAAATTTTCTTACTTTTTTTATTATTTACTCATAGTTACATTAATTCACAATGGATACAGGCAGTATCGCCCACATCCTCAACAATTAATTCTTTACAATTCATTAACTCAAATACCGGTTTTATTTGTGGTGCCTTAAGCGGTAACGTAATAAAAACGACTGATGCCGGAACAAGCTGGATATTTACCGTTACCGGTTCTATAAGTACATTTTATGACATTTTTTTTGAAAACGGGCAGACAGGATATGTTGCCGGTTCTCTTAAACAAATCATCAAGACTACAAACTCCGGAATTAACTGGGATATAAAAACCAGCGGTACAGGTACAGTTTATTCATTATCATTTCCAACTTCAGTAACAGGGTACGGAGTTGGAGGCTCACCAACCGTTTTAAATAAATCCACAGATAACGGAATAAACTGGAGTTTCCTTACACCGCCAACTTCAAATATATTAAAGGGAGTTTATTTCGTTGATAATAATACTGGATGGGTATGTGGTGCTTCCGGTACAATTTGGAAAACAACTGACGGCTGTATTTCCTGGATACCACAGACTCAATCATCATCATTCAGTTTTGAAAAGTTAGTATTCATAAATACAAATACAGGGTTGGTTTGCGGTGCAAGCGGTGTTATTTTTAAAACAACAAATAGCGGCTCAAACTGGGTTCAGCAATCAACAGGGATAACAGCAAACTTAAATGATATTGCCTATATCTCACCCGCTAAAGTCTGGGCTGTTGGTATTGGCAAAATAATAAAATCAACTGATATGGGAGCGACATGGGGAGCGCAAAACAACCCAAACCCTTCTTCAACATATAATTCAATCTATATGATTGATGCCAATACAGGTTACATTGGAGGATCAACCGGAATACTATTAAAAACAACAAATGGCGGTGGTTCTGTTGTTGTTCCTTGCTTCACGAAAATAACTGATCAAAGTATTGTAAATGATAATTCATATAGCCAGGGCTGTGCGTGGGGTGATTATGATAATGATGGAGACCAGGATTTGGTCGTAACAAGCTATAATGACGTATGTCAAAGCTGCAATTTCCCAATATTGCTTTACAGAAATGACGGAGGAAATTTTACTAAAATATTAACCGGGCCAATAGCAACAGAGATAACAAGGTCGATGGGCTGTTCATGGGGTGATTATGATAATGATGGCAGGTTGGATTTATTTGTGAGCACAGGCGTACAAAATCCTTTAAATAACCTGTTATTTCATAATGAGGGAAACGGAAATTTTACTAAGGTTACAAGCGGCAGTATCGTTAATGAGCTAAGCAGAAGCTCAGGATGTTCCTGGCTGGATTATGATAAAGACGGATGGCTTGACATGTTTGTTGTAAACGGATTTGCAGATAATGATTTCCTGTATAAAAATAATGGCAACGGTACATTTACTAAAATTATTTCAGGATCAATTGTTAATGATGGAAGTTTTGGAAGAGGCTGTGCTATTGGTGATTACGATAATGACGGTTGGCCTGACATATTTGTTGCCTGTTATAACGGTCAAAATGATTTGTTATATAAAAATAACGGCAATGGTACTTTTACATTGACAAATGGCATTATACCATCAGATAATCTCTATGGCTCAGGCGGCACTTTTGGAGATTATGATAACGACGGATGGCTTGACTTATTTGTCACTAATAATAATGCTAATAATAGATTGTATCATAATAACGGAAATGGTACTTTTTCAACAGCCGTTTCATCACTTCCTAATAATGAATCCGGCCCGTTAAGTTTTGGCTCTACATGGGCTGATTACGACAACGATGGTAAACTTGATTTATTTGTAACAAGTTACAATAATGTAAATAATTTTTTATATAAGAATAACGGCAGCGGCAATTTTACAAGAGTATTGAATGAAAGTATTTCCAATGACCTTGTATGGGGTATAGCAAGCTCTTCTACTGATATTAATTTAGATGGCAAACTGGAATTTTTTATTGCAAATAATGGCGCGAATAATTTCCCGCAAAATGACTTACTATATAAGTATGATTGTGTTGTCGGAAATTATATAGGAGTTAAATTAAAAGCATGTACGCTTAACAAAAGCGCAATCGGTACAAAAGTTATAGTAAAAGCCGGTGGGAATACATATATCAGAGAACTAACAGGTGCACAGGGTTGTCTTTCACAAAACATGCATTTCCAGCATTTTGGATTGGGAGCTTCTGCAACAGCTGATTCTATTATTGTATACTGGACTACGGGAAATATACAAAGATTTTCTAATGTTACAGCTAACCAATATATTACAGCTGACGAATGCCTTGTAGGATTGATATCAAATACAACTGAAATACCTCGTGAATTTTCATTATCTCAAAATTATCCTAACCCTTTTAATCCTGCTACCAAAATAAAATTTGATTTGCCATTTACAGCAAATGTTGTTTTAAAACTTTACGATAATATCGGAAAAGAAATACAAACCTTAATAAACGAAGAATTAATTGCCGGTACTTATGTATATGAACTCAATGGCATTAATCTAAGTTCAGGAGTATATTTTTATAAAATTACTGCCGGTAATTTTATTGATACCAGGAAAATGATTCTGGTAAAATAGCCTGATTATTATTCTGATAAAAGGCGGGGCATCTTATGCTTCGCCTTTTTTATTGAATTTCAATAGAAAACAAAAGTTTATATAATTGCGAATTGTTAAATGATATAAAAAATACTATAAAACAATCAGCAGTATACGGTTTAAGCCGTATATCCACTAAACTAATAGCATTTATACTCTTACCTTTATTAACATTAAATTTCACTGTTCCTGAATATGGCGTGTACGTACTGACAGAAAGCTTGTGGCAGATATTATGGGCTGTATTTCTGTTTGGATTTGAATCAGGGGTCGTAAGGTGGTATTTAGAAATTACAGATGAAGTAAAAAGAAGAAAATTCTTATTTTCTGTAACAGTATTTCTATTTATCTTTAATGCAGCCTTGTTTTTACTGATATACCTTTTCTCAATTCAGCTATCAGTGATAGTTTATGAAAACCTTGGGCTTTCACGATTTGTAATTTATGCCGCACTTATTGCTGTTGTTGAAACATTTTCATTCATAATTTTTCTATTATTAAGAATAGAAGAAAGAGCAAAGCTATATTCAGTCCTTGCGGTTCTTTCAACAATAATATCGCTGGTTCTGCAGATTTATTTCCTTCAGTATTCAGATATAAAGCTTGAAGGTGTATTTATTGCAAAAATAATTGCTCCTGCTTCTATAATATTGATATTGCTTCCCTATTATTTCCGTCATCTTAAATTTGGATTTGAAAGAACCCTTTTGTTTGACCTGTTAAAATATTCTTTCCCAATAATGTTTGCAAGCCTGGTTATAACATTATTAAACCAGGTTGATAGGTATATTCTGGGTTCAATAACCGGACTTAAAGATGTTGGCATTTATGGATTAGCATATAACATCTCAGGCTTGATAAATTTTCTTGTAGTATCGCCATTTTCACTTGCGTTTACGGTTCTCTCATGGAAAAAATTAAAAGATGATAATGCTAAAAGATTTTATACTAAAACTATAACATACCTTTTTCTTGCCGTAATATATATATCGTTAATCATAGCGCTCTTCACTCCACACCTGATAAAAATATTTGCGATGAGAACAGATTACTGGTCAGCCAGCAAATATGTTCCGTGGATTATTCTTGCAATGCCGTTTTATGGTATTCATTTTGTTGGAGTATTCAGTTTTTATGTAACCAAAAAGACAAAATATGTTTTTATCAGTTATCTTATAGCCTTAGCTGTGAATGTTATTTGCAATTTCATATTTATTCCAATGTTTGGGATTTACGGTGCCAGTTTTGTAAATCTTGGCAGCTTCATGGTACTTTGCATCGCCATCTATTACTTTTCAACAAGAAATTACTTTTTTGAATATGAATGGTTTAAAATATTCTTAATGCTCTTTACATATACAATTCTTGCAGTTCCGTTTTTTTACTTCAATTTTGATAACAGGTTAATGGAAATTATTCTAAAGGTTATTGCGGTCATTATTTTCCCTTTAATACTATATGTTTTCAGATTCTACGAACCAATTGAAATAAAAACATTCAAAGGATTTATAAATAAATACATATTCAGAATAAAAGTTTAATTATATTTAATTCATGGGATATAAAGGCTTACCAAAAGATGTACTTGCTGTAATTAAACCGCCTATATGGGATTCATACCACTATGTAAGCGTGCTCACAAGGAAAGCTTATGAGAGCACAATTCCTGCGCTTTTAAAGGGAGGAGATAATTACAGGATACTGGACTACGGCTGCGGCGCTAAACCGTATGAATATCTCTTTAATGGTCATATTTCTGAATATATCGGGGTTGATGTGGGCGATAACCCTAAAGCAGATTTTACTATTACTCCCGGGGAAAAATTGAACTTTGAA
>JANPBV010000240.1:0-2971 GCA_031430615.1 Ignavibacteria bacterium
AATTATTGAAAACAAATGAAATATAGTTTGGTATTGGAGTCTTAGAAATAATGAATAGTAGAATTGAAATAATAGTTATTGCAAATGTTACTTTTGCAAATATGTTTATATTATTTTTCAATTTAATTTTCATTCTAATCAGGGCTAAAGCCCTTATTCTTTCTATCTTTTCCCCCCGCTCTAAAGAGCGGGGCTAATCAATATTTTTTAAAAATAACATCACCAAACTCCGGTTTGGGAATGTTATTTTAATGTTTATAATCTTAGAATAAACTGAATACCCGGAATAACACTTGTTACTGAAAAATCAGTAATAACCTTACCTTCTATTCCAACACTAATATATCTTTGCAGATCATATGAAGTTAAAATACTGAAATATACTCCACCGACACAGCATCCCGGGTGACCTTTTGTTGATACTCCAATAGTGCCGCCGATTCCACCGTAAACTGCAAAATTATCCATCAGGTAAAAGCCTTTTCTTTCATGAACATAAAGATAAGTCAGCTTATTAGTTGGATTAATTGGAACTGCGTGGTTTAGAAGTCCGATTCCCGTAAAATAACCTTTACCTGTATGAATATTCAGATCAACGGATATATTAAAAGAATTGTGCCATTCACCGTATTTATTTTCGAAAGCTATACCAATACCGGGAGTAAAGAAAGATCTGAATATTCGATTTTGATTTAGCTTAAATGAACCAGAATTATTCTGAGAATGTAAAGAAAATGTCTGTAACAGAACTATTAAGAGAAATATATATTTTTTCATAACGTAAATATATTGAATTATTCAAAAATATAACATAGATTTACCCATATGAAAAAAGCATTTATCATATTAACGCTTTTAATAGCATTTAACTTCACAGTACCTAATAGCCAGGTTATGAGCCAGACTTTACGTCATGTGATTGAATACAGGCAGGAAGATAAGTCAAGAGATCTAACGGAAAATGAGATTTTGAGGAATAAGGTTGTAATGTATATGAGAATGCAGATTATGTTGTTCAGGGTTATTGTTATTGATGCAAATGGTAGATTTAATTCAAGCTGATGTTTCGCTTCTCTTTGGAGTGCATTGACTGCGTCAATGCGTTAGGTTTTTTAGGAGAGCCATAGTCTCCAGGGTTCTTCCATAAACTTATAAAAGCTATATTGCAATACATACATTAAAATTCCCAATGCTATAATTAATATTGATTTTAATTTCATGAATTTTGAATTCTTAAAAATGCATAACATTAGAGCATAATTTAAGTATACAGTGCTACCGTAAACACCAAAAGAATTAGCAGATACGAAAAGGAATTGTTTATCCCTTACTTCACCATAATAAAAAGTAGACCCAAAATATATTTCATACCAAATTAGGGAAGAAAGTATTACAGATATTGCAATAACCGGAAACATAAACCACCAAGATGCATTTTGTTCAACTTTGACGGTCATCAAAACACTTGATATTGCAATAATAATTTCAAGAATTATAGAAACATGATAAATTGTTCTAATGACATCATTTTGCATATAATTATAGAACATATATGATTTATTCCAAAAATATAATTCATGCACATTAAATAATATTGAAATTAATGAGAATAAGAATACAAATAAGGAAGAAAATCTAAGAAGATTTATTTGGTAATTAGAATTGGGCATACTTGAAATGAAATTTATTTGATGTTTCCTAATGACAGTTAGAAAATATCAAAGCATCAAACACTGCGCACTGACACAGTCAGTGCAATCCAATAAAAATCAGAAGCTGATCAGCTATACAATTCCCTTTCGACACTTTCGCAGATGATATGACCTATTGTAATATGCCCTTCCTGGATACGCTGGGTATTGTTTGATGGTATGATTATTTCACAATCTGTCATACCTTTAATTTTACCGCCTGAGCCGCCTAAGAATGCGATTGTTTTAACTCCTTTGGATTTTGCCATCTCAAAAGCTTTAATAATACTTGCTGAGTTACCGCTTGTTGATATACCAATCAGTACATCACCATCTTTCCCCAAGCCTTCAACCTGCCTTGCGAAAACATTATCGTAGCCAATATCATTGGCTCCGGCTGTCAGGAGTGATGTATCAGTAGTTAGCGCAATAGAGGCTATTGCGGGACGTTTTATATCGTGTGAGAGCCTGACAATGAACTCCGTTGCCAAATGCTGGCTATCAGCCGCAGAGCCGCCGTTACCGCAGAATAATATCTTTCCGCCGGATTTAATACTTTCATTTATAATATCAATTGCCTTATACACATCTTCGCGGCAATGTTTAAGTATCAAAAGCTTGGTTTCAGCGCTTTCGTTAAGTGATTCATCAAAGAATTTTGTGCGATCGAACATATTTTTGATTTCAAGATTATAAAATTTATAAGATTTAAGATTTGTTATTAAATCTTCTTATTGATTACTTCTGCAATTTTTTTTGAGGCTTCGTTCTTTCTATCAAAAACTGAAAGTGATTTACTGCCAACATCTTTGCGAAAATCTTTTTTCCTTAAAAGGTTGACAAGGTTTTTAAAAAGCTCTTTTGAATCTTCAACAGCAATTCCCCCGCCGTTCTTTATTAAATGCTCGGCATCTTCGGATAGTTTCTCATCACCGAACATAACGGGAATTCCATACCCGGCAGGTTCTAAAACATTATGCATGCCGGCCTGGTAACCGCCGCCTACATATGCAACATGCGCATATTTATATAGTCCCATTAAAATACCGATACAATCAACTATAATAAGGTTCTCATCATTGAATTTGGTTAATTCAGAATATCTTATGCTTTTGATATGAGGATATTTTTCGTGGATATCATACTCAATTTGTTCAAGATTATCCTCAGTAGGTTCATGCGGCGCAAGTATTGTAACAAGTGAAAGCTCTTCTGATAGTCCGTTTGAACCTATTTTATCTATTACAGGGAAAATAACATCATCATCTTTTGGTTTTTTT